>JADGEP010000246.1 GCA_016744275.1 Candidatus Krumholzibacteriia bacterium
TGTGGCCAATGGTGAATCGAGCGGACAAGGGCAGATCGCGGGTGAAGTCCATGAAGCTGCCGGTGGTCTGCAGGCCCAAGCCGCCGGTGTGGCCCACATTGAGGCCGCCGTGGAATGAGCCGGCCAGGGCTGGCACGGAGGTGAGCATGGTGGCGGCAAACAGCAATACCGAGAAACGTCGTAAGGTGCTCATGTCGGTCTTTCCGTTGGAGACAAAGGGCGGGAATTTATTCGTGTGCACTAAGCAAGAATTGCACCTTTTTGTCAACATTCGGCAGAGCGTCTCATGCGGGCGCCCCGTTGCCAATCATACCCGATAAGGGCGTGGTCTAGAACCGGTACCGCAACGACAGCGTTGCAAAATTGGCCGATTCTCGCGGCGTATTGGCGTCCGGCACGCGGGTTAGGGACAAGGGCGCTTTATCGTTGTAGGCGGCGTCGAGGGTGAAGTTGCCCAGGGATGCCGCGGCCCCTACTCCCAGCGGCGTTTCGACCCGGACTTCGTGGCTTTTTTCCCAGTCCAGGGTCTCGAAACCATCGGGCGCGGGCCAGGCCAGGAAGCTGGAGTCAGCGGTGCGGCGGTATTGCACCGAAGCGCGCAGGGTGAGCCACGAGTTCAAAGGCGTTTCGACGGCGACTCGGGCATGATAGCTGTACCACTCGCGTTCTTGGACATCGTATTTGCGATAGGCGCTGCCGATGCTTTGGTGGTTGTCTTTGCCGTCCCGATATTCGCCGCTGAAAAAGAGGTTGGTCTGATCCGGGTTTTTGACCTGGAAAGCAAAACCGGCGCGCAATAGCCAACCATCAAGGTGGGCTGCATCGTCCAGTTGCAGGGAGTAGATGTCGACAATGTCCCGAGTGTAGTCGAGCAGCGGTACGAGTGAGACTTTCTCAGACAATTGCACCCGAAGGCGTCCCCGAACGCCAAAACTATCAGCTGCGTTGAAACTGTGGCGAATGCCGCGCCGGTCATCACTGAGATCCATCTGAACCTGGCGTCTTTCACCGGCCAGTTCGAGCCTCAAGCCGGGCCGGATTCGCCAGCGCATGCCAAAGCCCAGGTCATGGCGGAAATCGCTGCGGAAGGTGCCCCAGGTGTCGTCGCTGTTTTGACTCTTATGGTAAGAGCTGCCGCCAAAGCTGGCTCCCAGGTCGATGGGCCCCAAAGGCAGTGCGTACATGATCTTGATGCTGCCACCAGGGAAGTCACCATTCACGTGACCGGCCGACCCCTGTACGGCCTCTGAGTTGAAATAGGTCACCACTGTGCCCCATTTGCCGGCCTCGTCAAACTTCACATGCACGCCGCCGCTTTGGCCCGAAATGCGTTCGCTCCAGGTCTGTCCGCCGCCGCCAGTGTCGAAGCGTCCGAGATCCATGGCGGCCACGTTGCTGTGGTCGACGCCGCTGGCGTACCAGCGTATGGACTCGCGCTCGTCGGTGATCCAGTCCGGGCTCATGCCCAGGGCCGAGAGGCGGGCGGTGGTGGCGCCAGCGGTGGTGGCCATGCCGCCGAGCAGGACACTCACCAGAACAATCGAAAAGTATCGCTTCAATGCCATAGTGCTGTGCCCCCAAGATCGAGATAGTGGATGCTGCGTTCGCCGCTGATGCTGTAGATGCCGCCATCGGGCCGGCCGTATATGTTTCTGATGTTGCCGTATGACCGAATGCTGGAAGGGTGGGTGATAGGAGACCATTTGCCATTCCGCCAAATGAGGCACCCCTCGTTCGCCGCGACAATGACCGATTCGTCTGACAAGGCAATGAGGCTGCGGGGGTTTTCGGGCATAGTGGCCAGGGATTCCCAGACACCGTTGCGCAAACGTTTCAGGGTTTTGGCCCGGTTTTCGTCCGCGAAATCCCACGCGACGGCAAACAGATCTTGCCCGGTTGGTGCTGCCGAAATGAACTCCACCACATCAGAACTCGGTGGGGATGACCTGGTCCAGGTCGAGCCGTCCCATTTCTGGATCTGGTAGTTGCTGAGGGCAAACACATCACCAGAGGCAGTGCCGGCGATCTGATGCCCGGCAAAGTTGTCTGGCACCTCGGTCGAGGTCCAAGCGCTGCCGTTGAAGTGCAAAAAGGCGTCAAATCCACTCGCCCAGATGTTGTTGGGCCCGGTTCCCCAGATGGCCGTCAGAAAGTTGCTCACCGGTGAGGTCATGATCTCCGCCGGTGCATCACCGCTCAGGCGCAGGATCAGGCCATTGTAGCCCACGGCGTAGATCAGGTCCGGAGATGGGCCCCAGATATTGGAAATCGGCGAAGAAATGGCGTCATTTTGGATCGTGACCTGACCGTTGCGTCCGTGGATCAGGTTCGAATCTCGGTCAATCCCCGTGAAATCTCCGTTGGGCCAAACGAGGATTTTGGTCACCTCGAAGGGCACGCCACCTAGAGAGTTTTCAATACCCACTTCGTCGTTTCCCGCATAGAAAGAGCCGAAGGGGCCGGCCAGAACGAAGTGGTCTCGTTCATTGCGCCGGTCAAGGGTATTTCGAAAGACTCTGAAAATTCCATCGTCCAAACCAGGGAAAGCCAGGATGTCCGGCTGGTAGTAATTCCGGGAAACTTGCAAGGTGTCCTGGTCGGAGGCCCGTGCGACAATATAGAAGCCGCCATCAGGTCCGCCGGGGGCGATGTCCACCACGTCTCGAGCGTTGGGAATGGAGTTCCAACCGTTCCAGTTGGTTGTTGCGTACGATTCGTAGATGCCTATGGATTCCGGGTTGGAAGGCGAGATGCCAAAAGCCGCGAGAACGGTGTCTTCAGGTGGATCCCAGCTGTCTGAAATGACCATGATATGGGTGAGAGCTGGTTGCCCGAAGAGCTCCACTGCCGCCCCCCACTGCCCATCCTGCCAAGTGGCGATCTTGCCGTCGCGACCCACCGCAGTGAAGCCGCCAGCCCAGCCCACCAGCCAGTCGGAATCTCGGGAGACCGGCCTGATTTCCAGAGTCTGTGCCGTCCAACTTTCGCCGTTGTAGTGCAGGGAAAGGCGCTCGCCGGTGACGACCATGACATCGTCGGGCGCGCGGCAAAAAATGCGATCGCCCCGGTCGTGGTTGCCGGGCCGTTGCAGTTCCCAGCCCGAGCCGTCAAAGAACAAGAGGCCTTCGGCACAGGTCGCCCAAATGTTCTGCCAATCGTAGCCGTGAATGTCGTAGATGTCGGTACGCGTGGGACGCGGTGCTTCGCGCCACTTGTCGCCTTCCCGGGTGACAATGGCGCCACGGTCACCAACCGCCATGACCCGGCCGACCGAAGGGCCCCAAAGGTCATTGATCCGCACGTCAAATGGCCGCGGGTTCACCAGTCGCCAGGCGGTGTCTTCAGTTGTGGGGCCAGGAACATCCAACCCCGAATCACAGCCACCGATCATCAACAAGAATGCAATAGCGCTCCAGGTCAGACGGTTTCGTCGCACGGGAGTACCCGATGCCTTTCACATATTTCTAGAAATTGAATTTGTCCATAAACTCGAACTGCCAGGCACCTTCCTTGGTGCGCGCGGCTTCAAATCGGAATTGCCAAGTGGCCAGGTTGATGTGCGCGCCGGCTCCGTAGCTCATTTGGGCCACGCCGGCTTCGTCGCCATGGTACCACGCATCGCCGGCATCACCGAACAGGTGGAAGCCAAAACCGACCATTTCACCATCGGGCGAAATCTGCATTAAAAATAGGGGAATGCGGTATTCCGCGGAAAGTAAATAGCCTTCCTCACCCTCGCGCGAGGCGTATTGGTAGCCACGCACGGTCTCGGGTCCGCCGAAGAAAAGAGCGTTGTCCAAATTGGTCGGGCCGCTCACCTGGCGTTTCCAGCCCCGTAGCGCCAGGATGTGTTTTTTCCAGGGCAGGGGCACGAAGCCGCGCAAGTCGGCCAGGCTTTCGGTGTAGTCAGCAAACCCGTTGCTGGTCCAGTTGCGCACCGTGGCCTGGGCCAGCAGGCCGCGACTGGGATAGTAGGGATTGTTGCGGGAATCGAAGCCCGCGGTGGCGCCAAAGGCCCAGTGGTTTTCGCTGCCGGCGCCGTACAAGGCGGTGCCCATGGGGTTGTCCGGGCCACGATCGGGTAAGGCGGCCGTGTAGCCGTCCCGTTGCTGGAAATAGCCGTAAGTCACGTCGGCGCCGACAAAGAAATCTCGGTTAAAATTCCAGTTCAGTTCCAGGTTCGTATCCCACTTGCGGTATTTGAATGGACGGTAGACAAAATCGGCAATTTCGCCGCCCACGCCAAGGGTGGTTTCCAGGCCGTCGACGCCCAGGAACCAGGGGCGGTTCCAGGAGATCAATCCTTGTTGGATGTGCAACGCCGCCGCTTCCACATGCAGGGTCTCGCCGCGTCCGCGCAAATTGCGTTCGTCAAGGGTGACGCCCACCAGATATTTGTGACGGCGGTCGTATCGCAGCAGCGCGCCATAGTAGGTGGTCATGTCTTCTTCGAGCTCGACGTCGAGCACCACGTTGTCCGCGTCGTCATCGTCATAGTCGATTTCCACAAAGCGGAAATAGCCGCAATCTTCCAAGGCGTCCCAGGCTGTGTCCAGTCGGTCCATATCGAAACGGTCGCCGACATCCATACCCATGATGCGCAGGACCAGGTCTTCATCGGTCTTGGCATTGCCGGTGACGTTGATGGCCGAAATGGTTCCACCGGACTTCGCCTCGGTGTTGTTGTCATCACCAAAAACGGCGTGGGCCGCGGGGGCAGATGCCAGGCAGAAAACCGCAACGGTCAACAGGCACAGCAGAACGGAAATCCGGGAAGAATGGGCCAACACGATATCTCTCTCATTGACTGAAGGAAGAGCGCTGCGTCACACAGGCGCAATTATGCCTCAAGAGGAATAATTGTCCAGCGTCGGGTGAAGTCAACGGTTGGGAACGAGCTTCAGTTCCGATCCGGAATTGGTCTCGTGCTCGGCAACGGGGGGCGCCAGGGTGAAAACCGCCAGTTGGGTGCAATTCAGACCACAATTGTGCAAGTCGTCGTTCAGGTCGTCCGGCATCAGTTGCATCAGGCGTTCCTGGATATCACCGGGGCCTGGGGCCATTTCGTTGCCGTCATCTGTGGTGAGGATTTCGGCAAAAAGGCCGCGCACCATTTGGTCGATCATCCGGGTGGTGAAACCCGGGTCCGGGTTGTCATGGCCCTGCAAAAAATTCGCAAAAAAGCGGCTGGGCCAATCGACGCTCAAGGTGCAGCTGCCAATGAGCGCCTCATGCTCGTCTTGGCCCCAAATCAGGGGAGCCGACCGTGGCCAGCTCAATTGCAGCGGCTCGCTCTGGTCCATCATGATCAAATCGCAGGCCGGATGAACCTGGTGTTGCCCGCTGCCGATTTCCAAATAGTGGGCGCCGTCCAGGTACACGGCTTTCAGGTGGCCATCCTGCACCAAGAGGGCCTGGTGGCCCTCCTGTAAAATCAACGACAATCGTTGCCCGTCCAATTTGTTCAAACCCAGCGGGCCCTGGATTCGGCCTTGCTGCGGATCCATCGCCCATTCCGACGGTTCGCCGTCTGTGGGGAGAGCCGACCAGCGGCGGCCACTGGTGATTCCGGCTGCGGATTCGGCATGGATGTCAGCGGGCAATCCGTGTCTCATTTCAACGTTTTTCCTTAAGATTGAATTCCGATTCCCAGCCCAGTCCCAATAGATAATTGCGCTCTTCGGTCATTTCGCTGAACGCGGCCAGGTCGGCCGAGAGGCGGTCCGCTTCGGTCTTGAACCAACTGGCAGCCGGCACATCGGTCTCCAGTTCACGCACCAGGCTCATGGCCTCTTCGATCATCACGATCAGGCGCGTATCGAGTTCTTCGAGTTCGCAAATGGTCGCTTCGCAGTTGCCCACCAGGCACACCAGTCCTTCACGGTCCAGGCGGCGAAAAATCATGGTGATGCGCTCGATCAATGCGTCGATGGTCTGTTCCATATCCGAACTGAGAATTTGGCTTTTCTTTTCCGCGACGGTCAGCAGGTGATGTCCGCATTCTTTCAGCAGGTAGCCCATGGCCCGGCGGAAAACGCGCTCAGCTGCGGCGGCGTCGTCCTCGGTGCAATACTCCGTATAGATG
>JADGEP010000247.1 GCA_016744275.1 Candidatus Krumholzibacteriia bacterium
CACCCCGCCGATGGATTTGTTGTCGTTCATCAGCCGGATGGGGTTCAGTTTCAGCCATGGCACCGCAGCCAAAGTTTTTATGGCCGAAATCGTGCCGGATGACTTGCCCCGAGCAGCGCCCGAAAATCCGAAAAGCACCAGGCGTCCACACTCGGCGAGGCTCTCGTAGGACTCCATGCTCCAACGGCCGTTGCGGGGCTCCAGGGCCAGGTCAACTCCCCGTCCTCCAGTGGCGGCGCGCACTCCGGCGGCAAAACCCTTCGCCTGGGAATCAAAGACATAAGTCAGGCCCAATTCGCGCAGCAAATCGTGCTTGGCGGGAGAGGCTGACCCCAAGACTTCGGCCCCGGCCAGCTGGCACAACTGGATCACTGCCTGGCCCACTCCGCCAGCTGCCGAGTGCACTAGAACCCTGTCACCGGGCCCAACCGGGGCCATCACCTTCACCATTTGCCATGCCGTCAGGTAGTTCACCGGCACCGCCGCGGCCGTTATGGCGTCGACAGACGCAGGCCGCTGCCAGACCAATGCCCGAGGCAGGCAGACTTCTTCGCTGTACCCGCCAAAATTGCACATGGCCACCACGGGGCGGCCCACCAGCTCTTCATCCACACCGGGCCCGACGGCGACTATTTCGCCGGCAACTTCATAGCCCGGGACCGCCGGCAATGCGGGCGCATCGGGATACAATCCACGCCTCATCATGATGTCGGCGAAATTTACCCCAACCGCCTCGACGCGCAGTTTTACTTGTCCGGCTGTTGGCAAGCACGGAGCCGCATTCCGGATTTCCAGCTCCGAACTTTCGCCCTTTTTCCTGATCCATACCTGACGCAACTGAGGCACCGTCCTGGTCTGCGGTTCGCTTGAGCCCATCAACGGAATTCGAATCCACCGGGGCGGGTTCCCGGTGCCCGTACAACGGGCGAATCAGGGCCACCGATTTTGAAACCGACCCGAATCCCTTTATCGTCTATACCGTTGAGGATGGCAACCCGCATCTGCATGGGCGGCAAGACCAAATCGGGATTCTGGATCCTCACCGACAGGCCCGTACTGCCATAGAGCTTGGCCTGCAGAATAGGGTCGTCCTCGCCCGCCACGATTCCCGCGTCCATGAAGCCCAGGAACATGACCCGAAAACCCATAACCGACCAGGGCGTGAACAAGCGGTACTCCAGGTTCGTCAAAAGGCGCTGATTGCCCTGCACCCGGTTGTCTTCCATGCCCCGCAATCCGGTGGCATTGCCCAGCGTCAACACCGACCCCGATACCCGGTTGATTGCCAGATGATAGTTGATCAGAGCGTAAAACCGCGAACCCCAGGCGTTGTCACCCAGCAGTTTAGTGACATATCCGCCGCCGACAATGAGCGATCCGTCCTCAAAAACTCCGCTGCGGTACAATCCGCCCAAATTGAAATTTCCAAAAACAACATCGCCCCGATTGCGGGCCGAATATAGAGACGATTCAAAATAGGCCTGGGCCCGGTCATGGTATTCCCCGTCCTGATACCCACCCGACAATTTCACCGTCAACCCCGAAGGAAGGTTTTCAGTCTCTCCCATCTCAAAAAGATAACTGGTCTTGTAATATTTCAGGCGCTGGTAGGTGACTCCCGCCAAATAGTTCTGGCTGTGGTGAAACTGCCGCAGGCTGTCACGAGAAACCACAGGTCGATCCAGGTAGGTTCTGCGGTTGAATCGCACCGCTGGCACCAGGACCGGGCGGGAAGTTTCGTGGGGAACCGACCGGTCCCGCAGCCGGATCACATCACCCACCCAGGTGTCCGCCAATTCGTAGTCCATCGGGTCAGGGCCAGAATCTCGCTCGACAATGCGGCGCCAGGACATCCCGCCCACCCATTTGATCGCCGGATGCACCAACTCGCGATCCAACGAAATCTGCCGGCTCAATCGCCGGTAAGAGTCCTCATATTCCAGCCTCCCCGATAGAAACGTCCCCCCGATATTCTCTTTCCTGAGGACCCCTTCATAGCCAACACGGGGCTCGCGGTAGATCAGGTTGTTTTCCCAACGGAACCCTCGTCCGCCTACATTGGATGAATACAGGCTGACCTCGTACCGGCCAACGTCTTTCACTACTCCCGCGGCCCCAAAAGGCCAGCGATCCCGAGTCTCGATTACGATGGCGACCGATTCCGATTTTCCATCAAGTGGTACCAAGCTGATGCGCACATCTTCGATGTAGTCCAGGCTGCGCAACATGCGTTCGGTGTCGGCGATCAGGAAGGGGTCGACCACTTGCCCGCGTTCAAACAGCACGTACTGCCGAATCGTTTGGTCTCGGGTGTAGGTTTGGAAGGGTTTGGTCACCCGCATGAGCAACTGTGGGCCCGACTCCTGGTCGGAATTCCAGCGATCTTCGAAACGGGCCACCTGGGAAATGAGAACCACTTCGATAGGCTTGCCCACGTGCTGGGAATAGCGGCCGACGATCTCGACCGCCCGACCATCGAGGGCATCGCCAGTGGGCGTGGAATTGCCAAAATAACGTTTGAGGTTTCGCGATAGCCAGCCGCCGGATGAGACCGTCTCGGCCTCGTCCGGCGCTGCCACCGTCGGCTCGGCAGGGCACAGCATCAGCCCTGCCACGATCACCAGAATGCCGCCCCAACAGCGCAAGCCGCCTTAGGCCCCGCAGCACTTCTTGAACTTGCGGCCACTCCCGCAAGAGCACGGATCATTGCGCCCCACTTTGGGCTCTTCACGAATGACCGGCTTGCGGACTCCCGGCACTCCCTCACGGAAATACCACTGGCCATCAACTTTGTCGAATTCCGCCACCTCGTGGTAGGACTGCTCTTTTTCTTCGTGGGTATATGTCGCCACAAACTCCACCCGACCTTGATCATCATCCGGGCCGCCGGCGCGGGTGGTGACCACTTCCAGGCTGTGCCATTCGGAATTCTCCGCCCAATCCCGGGCGCCTTCGCTGTCGTTGTTGTCCTGGTGGTCCGGATGCAGGCTGGCCTGCAGGAAGTCCATCTCGACCTGGGTGTAGGCCGAATAACGCGCGCGCATCAGTTCTTCGGCCGTGGCCGCCACCCGGGCTCCCGTGATGACGGGCTCGCAACATTCGGCGTAAGTCTGGCCTGTTCCGCAGGGGCAATTCATTTTCGTCTCCGTGATCCGGTCTGGGTTCCTTTTGCAAACCCGGGCCGCCTGCATTCAGACGGCCCGGATGAGAATGATCAATCTGGCTCCGTGCCTCTACGCCACCTTGCGGGCGCCTCGGTACAGGTACAAGCCGAGCAGGCAGAAGGCGATCAGGGTCACGACAGCAGAGCCGGCGTTTTCGGTGGCCCAATGACTCAGGCCAATCACGTGATCAACGCTCCAGTCCTGGTCGCCAGACATCTGGATGCCACCAAAGCGCACCAGTGCTGCGATGACGCCCATGATCGCACCACCAGCCACAAAGCCGCTGGCCATCAACGTGCCGCGCTCTTTGCGGCGGTTCTGCTGATCATCGCTGCCGCCCATGCCCACGAAGTGAGCAATCAGGCCACCGGCCAAAACCGGGGTATTGACCGACAGCGGCAAGTACATGCCCAGTGAGAAGGCCAGGGCGGGCAAGCCGGCCCATTCCAGAATCAAGGCCATGAAGATGCCGGCCATATAGAGCAACCAAGGTGCCGATTCGCCGGTCATCAATGGCTCGATGACAGCAGCCATGGCGTTGGCCTGAGGCGCGGGCAAAGCTTCGGATTGGAAGCCATAGGTGGCGTTCAGCAGCATGATCACGCCGGTGACCGAAACGGCCGCCACGACGGTGCCCAGGAACTTCCACTTTTGCTGGGTGGCCGGTGTCGTGCCCAGCCAGTACCCGATTTTCAGATCACTGATGAAGCCACGACTCATCGACAGAGCCGTGCAAACGACGCCACCGATCAGCAATGCGGCCACGATGCCACTGGAACCATTGAGGCCCACCGAGCGCAGCACAACCGAGCTGATGATCAACGTCATCAGCGTCATGCCTGATACCGGGTTGCTGCCAACTATGGCGATGGCCCGGGCGGCAACGGTCGTGAACAGGAAAGAGATGCCGGCCACCAGTGCCAAGCCGACCAAGGCCTGCACCATGGTGACTTTGACAATGAACCAGAAGAAGACGAATACCACGGCCAGGACCGCGAAGGTCAACACGGTCACGAGCTTGGAAGGCAGATCCTGCTGGGTGCGTTCGACTTCGCCGTCGCCACCCTGCTTGCCTGCCTGCATGGCCAATTTGACCGCGCCCACAATGATGTCGCGGCTTTTCCAAACGCCAATCATCCCGGACATGGCGATGGCGCCGATACCGACCGGGCGCACGAAGTGTTTGAAGATGTCGCCGGTGTCCAGGGCGGCCAGGGCCGGCAACTGGTAGAGCACGCCGTCAACAGTGACACCCTTACCCAGGATGCCCACCATGGGGATCAGCACCCACCAGCTCAGGAACGAGCCACAGGCGATGATCAGCGAATAACGCAGGCCAATGATGTAGCCCAGGCCGAGCACCGCAGCTTCGGTCAGCATGTGGTATTCGAGACGCACCTGCTGCGAAATCTTCTGGCCGTAGCTGAATGCTGTCGAAGAGAAGGTCTCTCGCCAAACGCCGATGGTCTGGTGGCTGAAGAGCTGGAAGAGCATCGCGATGCCACCACTCTTGACCAATACGCCAGCCTGATCGCCACCGCTCTCACCTACAACGAGTACCTCAGTTGAGGCGGTCGCTTCGGGGAACGGGAATTCGCCGTGCATGTCTTTGACAAAGTAGCGGCGGAATGGAATCAGAAGCAGGATGCCCAGGAAGCCACCCAAGAGGGAAGCAAAACACATCTGCCAGAAGTTTGTCAGTTCGTTCAGGCCCAAAATGTAAATGCCAGGCAGCGTAAAAATCGCGCCCGCCACAACCACACCGGATGCCGAACCGATGGATTGGATCATGACGTGCTGTTGCAGGACGTCCTTCTTGCCCAGTCCGGCAGAAACCCCAATGGCCAGGATGGTGATCGGAATGGCAGCTTCAAAAACCTGCCCAATTTTCAAGCCCAGGTACGCGGCCGCTGCCGAAAAGACTATGGCAAAGACCACACCCATCAAGAGCGAATAGGCAGTGACTTCGGGCACGATGCTCGAAGCCGGCACCACCGGCACATACTGTTCACCCGACTCCAGCTTGCGATAAGCGTTTTCGGGCAGACTTCTGCTGCTACCGCTGACGTCCATGGACACCTCCACCTAAGAGTTCTGCAGGAAAATGGGGGTTCTGCAGGGAATTGGAAAAAAAACAGGCTTGTTGCCTCAACGCCAAACCCTAACATCTGGGACTGCCCCGAACAAGGAAATCATGCCCCATTTGAGCCATTATCAGGCATTTTTGAGGCCCAAAGGCCTCCCGCCTTGCCCCACGATGTTCCGGCCACCATATTTTCGATTCCAGATTTTCATTCGGATCCCCCAATTGCGGCAAATTCTTCGCGCGGAGGCCTGTCATGCTCGATCGCAAAGCCCAATCGTCTTTTCCCAGCCTGGTCGAACGTTTCGTCAAGTACGCGAAGATTCACACGACCAGCAGTGAAGAATCCGAGACCTACCCCAGCACCGCCATCCAGTTTGATCTGGCCCGCGTGCTCGTCGAAGAATTGAAAGCTGTGGGCCTGGGCGATGCCGCAGTGGATGACAACTGCTACGTCACCGCATCGCTGCCCGCCTCGCCCGGATGCGAAAAAGTGCCCACCATCGCCTTCATTTCCCACATGGATACCTACCCCGAAGTCAGTGGCGAAAACGTCGTGCCCACTTTACACGAGAACTATCAGGGTGGCGATATCGAGCTGCCCAAGGAAGGCCGCAAAATTCTGGCCGCCGAGAACCCCTACCTGCAGGAATGCCTGGGCGAGACCATCATCACCGCCGACGGCACCACCTTGCTGGGAGCGGACGACAAAGCGGGCATCGCCGAGATTCTCGAAGCGTTGACTCGCATCCACGAAAACCCCGAGTGGAAACACGGCCTGGTCAAAGTCGCCTTCACGCCCGATGAAGAAGTGG
>JADGEP010000248.1 GCA_016744275.1 Candidatus Krumholzibacteriia bacterium
GGGCGGAACCTCTTTTTGGAGATTCGCGGTGAAGACGATCAGGATCGTCACCATGATGATCGCCACGACCCAGAAAGCGGCGTATAGCCCCTTCCGACTCAGCAGACGATCCAACATCGATGGGGCCATTTTATGACTCCTTGTTGTGCCGGCGGGCCGGCGGCCATAACTATCTGAAAATATATTTCTACTTTCAGGTAGTATTTGCGGTCAAAAAAACACTCATCAGTCTATCAGGAAAGCTTCTTGCCCTTCGATTTCACCATATCGGCCAGGGACACATCGGCCATCATCTGCTGGATGCCGGCCTTGGGTCCTGTCCAGAATTCGTGCATCGGGCAAGGGTTGTTCTCGTCACAGCGCTCGAAGCCCAGGATGCAGCGGTCGTAGGTTTCAAGTCCTTCGACGGTGTCCACGATTTGCTCCATCTTGATATCGTTCAGCGGTTTGGCAATACGATAGCCACCATTTTTACCGCGTACGGACTCCACAAATTCGGCTTCGCGCAAGCGCCCCATCAGGCGCCCGAGAAACTTGAAGGGGATGTCCAATTCTTCCGAAAGCCGCTTCACCGGGCACAGTTCGTCCCCGGCCGTTGCCATGAAGACCAGGCACCGGATCGCGTATTCGGATGACTTGTACAATCGCATACCCTACCTCCGGGTAGGAATATGTCAAAGACCACGATCCGAAGCAAGAAAAAATCAGTCTGCCGGTTGTGACCCCAGAGGCATTGCAGTACTTTCGGCTAACGCAACACCGTGTACTCGAAGGAGCCCAACGCGTGAACAATCACCTGATCATCCGGCGCGACGCCCACCTCTTTGCCGACCGCCCCGGCCTGATGGAACGCATGGCCAAACAACGCGCGCTGGTTCCTTTGGCCGCCGATCAATTGCTGCATCCGGCCACTGCCCACGACTATATTGTGCGGCGCGGAAAACTGCGGGTCTCGCAGTTCCTGACTGATGGGCGGGAAGTCTCGCGCGCCGTCCTGCAAGCAGGCGCGGTATTGCTCACCCGACCCGGCGAAGGGCAGGAAGCGGAACCTGCGGCGGACCGCTACCTTGTCGACGAATTGGTGCTGATGGCCCTGGGCGAAGTCGAATTGTGGATCCTGCCCGCCGGCGCTCTCGAACAACCCGAATAATAGAAGGCGAATCATGACCGACAAGACCAACGGCCACCCCAAAGTTGTGCTCTGCATTCTCGATGGTGTGGGCTACCGCACGGGCCCCGGCAGCGAAGTGGGCAACGCCGTGATCGCCGCCAATCCGGCCTATTACAACTCGCTCTTCAGTGACTACCCATTCACCACTTTGGATGCCAGCGGCCTGCACGTCGGGCTGCCCGAAGGCCAGATGGGCAACAGTGAAGTCGGCCACCTGACCATCGGGGCCGGACGGGTCATGGATCAGGAGCTGGTGCGCATCAGCAAGTCTTTGGACGATGGCGAATTTCAGACCCGCGCGCCCTGGACCGAATTCATCGCGCGGGCCAAAGCCGGCACGGGAAGATTGCACTTGTTGGGGCTGGTCTCACCCGGAGGCGTGCACTCCCATACGAATCACCTCAAGAGCATCATCGCCGCCGCCCGCGACGCCGGAATTCAGGAAATTTTCGTCCACGCCATGCTTGATGGCCGCGACACCGACCCACGCAGTGGCGAGGGCTACGTCGCGGATCTGTCCCAGGCCATGACAGCCATGGGCGCCGGCACCATTGCCAGCGTTTGCGGCCGCTATTGGGCCATGGATCGCGACAAACGCTGGGACCGCGTGCAACGGGCCTGGAATCTGCTGGTCGATGGCACCGTGGATGAAAAAGGTGTCACGGCCAAAAACCCGGTCGAGGCCATCGCTGATTCCTACGCCGCCGGCACCACCGACGAATTTGTCGAACCCACCTTGATCGAGGGCCCAGATGGCAAACCGGTGGCTACCGTCGCCGAAGGCGACAGCGTTTTCTTTTGGAATTTCCGCGCCGACCGCGCCCGCGAACTGACCTGGGCCTTCAAGCAGGACAATTTTGACGGCTTCGACGTGAGCCGGCGGCCCAACGTCAACTACCTGACGATGACGCCGTATGAAGAGAAAATCGATCTGCCGGCGATGTTCCGGCCCGAACGCCCGGCCAACGGACTGGCTGAAGTGCTGGCCGCCAACGGCCTGACCAATCTGCGCACCGCCGAGACTGAAAAGTATGCCCACGTGACTTACTTCTTCAACGGTGGGCGTGAAGAACCCTTCCCCGGCGAAGACCGCCAACTGGTCGCCTCGCCGAAAGTCGCCACCTATGATTTGCAGCCCGAAATGAGCGCGCCTGAAGTGGCGGCCATCGTCAATCGGGCCTGTCAGGGCACGGAATTCGATGTGGTGATCGTGAACTTTGCCAATGGCGACATGGTTGGCCACACCGGCGATTTTGATGCCGCCGTTCTGGCCTTCCAGACCCTCGACCGTCTCTTAGGCGAGATCATGCCTCCCAGCTTGGACCACGGCACTGTCTGGCTGATCACCGCCGACCACGGAAACTGCGACGAAATGTTGGGGCCCGATGGTTCCGTTCTCACCCAACATTCCCTGCAAAAAGTGCCCTTTGTGGTGGCGAGCCAGGACTTCAAAGGTCAGGCAAACCTATTGAAAGATGGAAATTACGGGCTTTCGGACATCGCTCCGACCATCCTGGACCTGTTGGATATTGAACAACCAAATCAAATGACAGGACAAACAATCCTTAAAAAACGCCCTTAATAGTGAGTATTTAACAAATTATTGACCTTTATCGGTTCCATTTTCCGGACAGATATGCTATGATTCCGCTCCCTTTCGCATGCCGTTGGCCCGGACTGCGCGAGGGACGTCGAGGCGCAGGATATGGGCACCTTTAGCGGGTGGCCGTATCCGGACCGGGGGACTGACCCATCCCAACTCTTGATTCGCCCAAATGGGATGAGTTTTGGGGAGAACGTTCCACCCGATTCATTCGCCTCGCAGTTGATTGCTTTCTTTCCACTTGAAGTCCATTCGCTTGACACCGACATCTCGTGTGATGAGAAAAAGCATGACCGGGAAATCTCGACGAGGAAGACCAGTATCCTCAGAGAGCGACGATTTGCAATCCGAAGGCGCTTGTAAGAGTGCTGACACCAAATCACCCCTGCGTGAAGGAGGCCGAGAAGATGAAGAAGCATCTTTTTGGCATGGCACTTATTACGTGCCTTGTTGTCATTAGTGGCGTGGCTACGGCTCAGACCATTGATGAAATCCAGGTTTATGACGTGGCTGGCGCCCCTGCGAGCCCGTTCGATGGCCAGGCCGTTACGGTCACTGGTTCCGTTTATGTCCAGAAGGGCACCTACAACAGCGGTACCTTTTACATCCAGGGTGCCACCGGTGGCATCAACTTCTTCAACGGCGCCGCTGGCCCGTTCAACCTCGGTGATGTCATCGAGTTGTCCGGTACCGTGGGCCAGTTTGGTGGCGAAATCAACATCAGCAATTCCAGTGCTCTGTTCCTGAGCACCGGTCCTGAAGTTGCCGCCACGACCATTCCCATCGGTTCTTTGACTTACGAAGACGTGGGTAGCCTCGTCGAAGTCATCGGCACCATCGCGACTACCAACATCAATGGCGGCAGCGACGATTTCACCATCGCCTCGGGCACCGATACCCTGTTGATCTTCGTTGACAGCGACACCGGCGCCGACCTGAGTGCCATCGAAGTTGGCGACCTCTACTCGGTTTCCGGCCCGTTGGTCAACTTCAGCGGCCTGCTGGAGATCAAGCCCCGTTTCCAGGCTGACCTCGTCGAGAACCCCGGTGGCGACACCTTGCCCGTCATTGACGGCGTCAACTCGCCCAACTGGGTTGTCGAGATGGCTGATCCTCTGACGATCACCGCCTCGATCACTGACGACAGCGCCATCACGGCTGCCAACTTGTTCTATGCCAACAGCGACGGAACCACCCAGGGTGCGTTCTCGTCCGTGGCCATGAGCAACACTGTCGGCGACACTTGGAGCGGCACCATTCCTGGTGGCCATTCCGGTGCTCAGGTTGACTTCTACATTGAAGCCACCGATGACGGCGCCCAGACCGTGTCCAACCCGGGCAGCGCCCCGACCGCGTTCTACAGTGCTGCTGTTGGTTTCACGACCATCTACGCCATGAACACCGCCCATCCTGACAGCGCTTATCAGGGCAGCCCCCTGCGTGATCGTTTCGTCAACATCCGCGGTGTTGTCACTGCCGGTACGGGCATTGCGTCTGGTGCTGCCAGCCGTTTTGTGGTGCAGGAGATGGACAAGGACCCCTTCACCAACAGCTACGGCTTCGGTGGCGTTCTGGTTTATGAAGGTACCGGTTCCTACGAATACTTCCGCGGCGATGAGATCGAAATTGGTGGCCAGGTGGATGAGTTCTTCGGTTTGACCGAAATGCTCCCCTTCAACGCCGATGCTGTGAACCTCGTCGGCTTTGGCGCGGCCTTGCCTGAAGCGGCTGTCGTTTCCACCCGCGAGTTGGCTGACAACAGCCTGCTCGATGGCAACGGTATCCTGGGCGAGAAATGGGAAAGCGTCTGGGTCAAGACCTTCCCCGCCGCCGTCGTCGATACGCTGGGCTTTGGTGAGTACATTGTCTCGAGCAGTGCCTCCCGCGCCGACAGCCTGGATGTTGATCCGATCACGGTGCTGGCCTACCAGCCCAACATCGGCGACGTCCTGACGATCGAAAGCTACATGACCTATGTTGGACAGTACGAATTGGTCCCGTTCGATGACGTGTTCATCGTGCAGACCGGTTTGACGGGCGTGGACGATACCCCGGCCATCCAGTCGGCTGGCGGTTTCCGTTCCGTGGCTCCGAACCCGTTCAACCCGATGACGGAAATCAAATTCGTCGTCAACCGTGACGAAATCGTTCAGCTGAACGTGTACAACATCCGCGGCCAGAAAGTCCGGACCTTGGTCCAGGACAACCTGAGCGCCAACGAGTACAAGTTCACCTTCGATGGCAAGAACGACGCCGGCCAAGGCCTGGCCAGTGGCGCGTACTTTGCCCGTCTGCGGATTGGTAAGGAAGTTGTGCAGGTCCGTCAGATGATGTTGGTCAAGTAAGACCACTTCACTGATTCGATATCGCGTTATGGCTCGGCGCAAGCCGAAACACGGAGAACGCGGTTTTACCCCCGGGAGCCTTGGCTTCCGGGGGTTCTTCTTTAAAATGGCTGCTTGATCGCTTCACATACAAATCGGACCAGAGATGATCCCGCCCGGCACACCCCGCTGAATTCCTTCATGAAATCTGTTCCCGTCACCTGCCGCTGAGTCAATGGCGCCACGGCAATGAAGTCTTTCATCTTCAACACCTCGATCATGGGGTGGTCCTTGTCATAGCCTTTGGGCGGCCGCTTCAGCCGGTCCCCGGCGACGGTGAATTTTTCGGTAAAGGCCTTGTTGCCCACCGCCTTCTTCCACTGGGCCGGATGCTCCGCCACGTGCTCGCGCAACATCTTCAGGGTCGGACTGTCCGGACGCCAGATTCCCACGCCCACCCAATTGTGTCCCGGCTCCAGATTCAAATAGAACCCCGGCGTGTGGGCATCCTTGCCCGCCAGATGTTTGAAATAGATACCGGTGAAGGTCTTGTACGGGCTCTTGTCTTTGGCAAACCGCACGTCGCGATAGATCCGGAACAGTGAGCCCCCATTCCCGCGCGGATCAGCCCGAAAGTGCGGGCTGATACGGTCCAGGTGTTGGCCAAATTCCAGGATAAAACCCAACGCCGGATCCTTCAGATCCTTGATATAGCGGTGCTTGTTTTCGTTGAACCATTCGCGATCATTGTTGGCCTTCAGATCACGCATGAATTTGAAAAGTGCGGGCGTGAAGTGGCGTTGGGCGGAGGTCGGCATGCACAGTCCTGTCTGGTTGTCTGTCGGTCAGGTATAGCTATCTGCAGTCACTCTGCAGTTTAGTCGTCTTCGCAATTGGCCACCACATCGACGTGACCCTCGACCCCTGAGATCGTCACGCTCAGGACAATGGGAC
>JADGEP010000249.1 GCA_016744275.1 Candidatus Krumholzibacteriia bacterium
CCGACGCCCTTTCCGCGGATCTCCTACGACGACGCCATGAACCTCTATGGCTCGGACAAACCGGACCTGCGTTTTGATTGTCCGATTCAGACTCTGGATGATCTGGTGCCCGGATGTGGTTTTGGAGTCTTCGAAAAAGCCCTGGACGACGGCGGCACCGTGCGCTGCCTGAATGCCAAGGGCCTGGCTTCCTGGAGCCGCAAGCAGGTTGATGCCTTGGAGGAGCTGGCCAAGACCAAGGGCGCTTTCGGACTGGCCCGGGCCAAGGTTTCGGGCGAGGGCCTGGACACGGGAATTGCCAAATTCCTGAGTGAAGATTTCCAGCGTGAGCTGATTGCCCGCGCCGGTGGCCAGGAGGGCGACTTGATGCTCTTTGTGGCCGGTAAATGGAGCATGGTGGTTGAAGCCCTGGGCGCGGTGCGCCTGGAGATCGCCCGCCAGGCCGAGTGGATCCCTGAGGGCTCGTGGGCCTTGGCCTGGGTGCGCAATTTTCCGTTGTTCGAGCAGAACAGCGACGGCAGTTGGGCCGCGTGTCACCACATGTTCACCCAGCCGCGTCCCGAAGACCTCGATGGACTCGAAACCGACCCGGGGCAGGGGCGGGCCCAGTTGTATGATCTGGTTTGCAACGGCGTGGAGCTGGGTTCGGGAAGCATCCGGATCCACCAGCGCGAATTGCAGGAGCGAGTATTCAAGATCGTGGGCATGTCTGAAGAAGAATACATGCACAAATTTGGTTTCTTCCTGGATGCGTTGGGTTATGGCGCGCCGCCTCACGGTGGCATTGCCCTGGGCCTGGACCGCATCGTGATGCTATTGACCGGCAGTCCTTCGCTGCGGGAAGTCATCGCCTTCCCCAAGACGACCCTGGCCGCCTCGCCGCTCGACGGCAGCCCGGGGCACATCAGTGACGCCCAGCTGAAAGAATTGAACCTGGCGGTTACGCCAGCGCCCAAACCCGAATCGAAGGATGCCGAATGAGCCAAGGCGGCAAAAAGCCTCGCAGTGATCATCAAGGTGAAGTGCGCCTGGATCTCGAGGGGGTCGACCAGCTGAACCTGGTGGGCCCCTCGGACGTAAACTTGCGGTTTCTGGAAAGCCGTTTCGGCGGCACAGTGACGGTGCGCGGTCAGTGGCTGTACCTGAAGGGGCCGGCGGCCGAATTGGAAATGGTGCGCGATGTGTGCGCCAGTCTGATTGAGCGGGCCCATCAGGGGCAACTGGTCGACGAGGTGACGATGCGTTATCTCTGGGACCAGCAGAGTGGCATTCAGGAAGGCGCCGGTCTGCAGATTCCGGCGGGCGAACCGCTGCTCTTTGCCAGCGGCAGTCGGGTTGCGGTACGGGTCAAGACCGCGGGGCAACAGGCTTACGTCGATGCCATCCGGGATTACGATGTGGTCTTTGGCATTGGGCCTGCGGGCACGGGAAAAACCTTTCTCGCGGTGGTCATGGCCATGGATTACCTGAAACGCCAACTGGTGGACCGGATCATTCTGGTGCGGCCCGCCGTAGAAGCGGGTGAGCAACTGGGATTCCTGCCGGGCGACCTGCAGGATAAAATCAATCCCTACCTGCGGCCTTTGTACGACGCGTTGTCGGACATCACCGGAGCGGCGCAGATTTCGCGCTACATGGCCAGCGGTGTGATCGAGGCTTCGCCTCTGGCCTATATGCGCGGCCGCACCCTGAACAACGCCTTCGTGATTTTGGATGAAGCCCAGAATACGACCGTGGGCCAGATGAAGATGTTCCTGACCCGGCTGGGCGTTCAGTCCAAGGCCGTCGTCACGGGCGACATCACCCAGATTGATTTGCCGCAGAACCGCGAGTCCGGGCTGGTGCACGTGCGGAGCATCCTGGGGCAGACCAAGGGAGTGGCTTTCGCGGACCTTGATGGCAGCGATGTGGTGCGCCATCCGTTGGTGCGGCGCATTGTCGAAGCCTTCGACGCCGCCGATGTGTCGGAAAAGGACTGACAGGACGGAAGGATCGCGCATGTCTCTGTTGCCGATGAAAATCATGGAGCTGTTTGGCCGTGGACCGTTTGCCCGAGAGGGCAAGGGCAGTGGCCGCGGCGTGAGCAAAGGTGCGGCCAAGAGTGGGGCTGTGCCCGACAAGCCCACCACCGACCGGACAGCCACCTGGCTGGCGATCGCGGGCGCGGTTCTGCTGGCATTGCACCTGCTGACCTTTCCTCCGGTACCCAACCTTTCCATCGATTTTCCTCAGGAAGGCGAGATCTCGGCCAAGGAAGTGCGGGCGCCCTTTGGCTTCAAGGCGCCGCTGCTGGATCGAGACGTGGAAATGCGGCGCCTGGAACGCGTCGTGGTCGAGCCGCCGGTATTGCGCAACCTGGATGACAGTGCGCAGGACACGGGTATGGAATTGTGGTTGGTGGCCTTTGCCGCGGCCCTGGCAGATACGCACAACTCTTCTGCGGAAAAGGTGGGCATGCTGTCGTTGCAGTTTCCGGCCGCAGGTACGGTGGAACTGTTGCATCTGTTGAGTTCCGATGAGCCCGATTCCCTGGTGCCGCGGATGGAACGAGCCTGGCGTCAGATCGTGCATGGTGGAGTCGCTGACCTGCTGCCCGCCGGCAACTACGACCGGGTGGTGGTGCTGAGTGAGAATGCCGAAACGATGCAGGATCGTGATCGGGTGGCGGCCCAGACCAATCTGGAAGAGCGCCTGACGGCGGAATTGCGAACGGTCGGCATGGGGCCACTGGAATCCGTGGAAACCGCGTCGGTGATTCGTCATTTTATCCGGCCCAATCTTGTTTACGATCCGGACCAGACGAGCGCGCGCCAGGCTTTGGCCCGGCAGTCGGTGGCGACCGAACGCGAGTTCATCAACGGTGAACGCATTGTTGACCAGGGCGTGCGGGTGACCGAGCAACAGGCGCGTGATCTGGCGGAACTGGCTGACCTTTTGACCGCCCGCGGTGGCGGCGAGGAGGGTGGTGGCCGGGCGCCTCGTTATTTCTCCCGGGCGCTTTTATTGATGTTGGCCCTGGGAATGTTCGGCTGGTTGGCGGGTTTGCATTTTCGTAAGGAATTGAGCAAATGGCGCGTCCTGTTGGCGCTGACCGTCGTCTTGGCCCTCTTCATTGTCGGCGCGGCCCAGGCGCTGGACAGGCCCAACCTGGGCCCGATGTCCGTGCCTATCGTTTTGCTGTCATTGCTGACGACTGTCTTGTTCAAGGAGAAGATCGGTTACACCACGACACTTTTGGCGGTGGCGTTGTTGGCCATCTTGCCGGGTATTGGCGCGGCCACGGTTTTTGCCTGGTTGGTGCTGGGTATCGTGACGGTGATCTCTGTCCGCCAGATTCAAAAGCGCAGCCAGTTTTATCAGACCATCCTGTTGCTGACGGGGTTGTCAATGGTCATGATTTTCCTCCTCGGCGCCGAAACCCTGGGCCACGAAGGGGGCAACCTCTATCTGGTGGGACTGTTCGCTCCGGTGCTTTCGGTCGCCTTTGGTTTGTTCCTGCTGCCGGTGGTCGAGCCTTTGGTGGGCGTGTGTTCAGACCTGACCCTGTTGGAACTCTCGGACCTGAATCATCCTCTGTTGCAGCGCATGGCCCTGGAGGCCCAAGGCACCTATCACCACAGTCAGGTGGTGGGGCAGTTGGGCGAACATGCGGCCCGGGCTGTGAATGCCAACGCGTTGTTGACCAGGGTGGGAGCGCTGTTCCACGACATTGGCAAGATGCAGAAGTCCGAATATTACGTGGAAAATCAACGTCCGGAATACAACAAGCATGACGAATTGAGTCCGAGCATGAGCGCCCTGGTCATCGGGGCCCACGTGAAAGACGGCATCGAGTTGGGCCGCAAATGGCGCCTGCCCGAGATGATCATTGATTTTATTCCCGAGCACCACGGGACCATGGTGATGGCCTATTTCTACCACAAAGCGCTCGAGGCCGACGGCAATGAAACGGTGAAGGTGGACGACTTTCGGTATCCGGGCCCCAAGCCGCAGTCGCGCGAGACCGGGATTCTGATGCTGGCCGACGCGGTGGAGGCGGCCACACGTTCGTTGGCGAAACCGACACCGAGTCGCATCAAGGAAATCACCAAACAGATTCTGGACAAACGCATGCTGAGCGGAGAATTGGACGAGTCGAATCTCAGTTTGAGTGACATTGCCAAGGTGCGCGATGCTTTCATCCCGCTTTTGACCGGAATCCATCATGCCCGGATCGTGTATCCCAATCAGGCGGACAAGAATCCGGAAAAAGCACCCGAGCGCAAGGCCGAACGGAAGATACGCAAATGATCCTGACGTTGGTTGATCGCCGTGGCGGATCTGGTGTTTTGCCCGAAGTGTTTCTGGGCGAAGAGTGGCAAGTATTGGAGCGGTTGGTTGGAGCCATTGGTCAAGGCAATTGGCCGGTGAATTTTGCCCTGGTTGATGACCGCGAGATGCAGGATTTGAATCGGCGTTTCCGTCAGAAAGACGCCGCAACGGACGTGCTGTCTTTTTCGTATCTGGAATTTGAGGGCGACGGCGAAGCGGACCTGCGGGAAGGCGCCGGATTTGCCGCGGAGGATATTTGGGTCGTGGAGGATCCGCTTTCCGTGGAGGCTGGCGAAGCGGTCGGAGAGTTGGTGCTGGCACCAGCTTTCATTGCCGAACGCTGCGAGGCCAATGGTTGGCCGCTAGTGGCAGAGATACCCATGTTGGTGGTGCACGGATGTTTGCATCTGGTGGGTTGGGACCACGAGGATGAGGCGCAGAAGCGGGCCATGCAGGACCATGAAATGACTATTCTGACGGGGGAAGGCTTGTCCCATCCCTTGCGCAAAAGGAGCTGAACGGCCGATGGACGGTGCGGCGACAGAAATGTCTCAGGCCACGGGAATCATCATCATGACGGCGGTGTCGTGGTTGGGTGCCATGCTGTTGGGTGGGCTGATGTCGGCCCATTACCGGGTCAGTGGGCTCTATCACAATGGTTTGATTGACGAGTCTTCGTTGGGACCGGTCCTGCGAGACTATGTGGACGACGACCGGCGCTTCCAAGTCACCATTGGAACCCTGTATCTGTTGCTGACCTTGCTGGGTGCCTGGGGCCTGGGTCACCTTCTGGATCAATTGTGGGTCGGCGCCCTGGATTTCAAATTCCACCTCATGTTTGCCGTCACGGCAGTGCTGGCGTGGAGCCTCGGTGGCTTGGTCTTCAAGATGTTTGCGGCGGGCACGGCCCTGAACTATGCGCGCTTTGTGGGCACGATCGTCTATCCGTTCAACTGGCTATTGCGTCCGTGGTCCAGCCTGATGCTGGCGGTGATGAATCGCCTGGATGATACGCTGTGGTTGACCGAAGCGCAGCCGCATCTGTCGGCAGGTGAAATCCGAAGCCTGATCAATACCGACAACCAGGACAATACCCTGGACGAAGACGAGCGGGAAATGATCCAGAGCATTTTCACTTTCCACGACACGGCGGTGCGAGAAATCATGATTCCGCGCATCGACATGGTCACGGTTGATGGTGCCTTGGAGGTGGCCGGGTCCTTATCCATGCTCATCGAAGAGGGGCACTCGCGCATTCCGGTCTACGAGGGCAGCGTGGATAAAGTGGTGGGAATTCTCTATGCCAAGGATTTGCTGAAGTTGTACCGGGATGGCAATTTTTCGGCCGAAGGCGTGAAACTCGCTGACCTGGTGCGCGAAGCCTACTACATTCCCGAGAGCAAAAAGATCGACGAAGTGCTGGACGAGTTCCGGGCCAAGCGCATCCACATGGCCGTGGTCATCGATGAATACGGCGGCACCGCCGGGCTGGTCACCCTTGAAGATGTGATCGAAGAAATCGTCGGTGAAATCGAAGATGAATTTGACGAAGAAGAGCAGCTCCTGGCCTGGGTTGATGCGCGCACCGTGCGCCTTGATCCAAAGATCAATCTGGAGGATTTGGCCGAGGAACTGGGCGTGACTTTTGCCGAGGCTGAAGGTGTGGAAACCAGTGAAACCCTCGGTGGCCTGATCTACGAGGCGGCGGGCAATGTCCCGGCCAAGGGCGACGTGGTTGAAG
>JADGEP010000024.1 GCA_016744275.1 Candidatus Krumholzibacteriia bacterium
CTCAGGTTGTGGTGAGCCCGCACAGGAATGAAGGGCATGTGAAAAGCCACAGAACAGTCATAATTTATTACTTTTAAAGCACTTAAGAAGTTTTCTGATTTTTGATTTCTGAGGTACGGCCCTTGCGATATGGCCAGCACGACAGCAAGCACGATAGAATGCCCGACCCCAATCAAGGAGCCCCGATATGTTCTTCTTCCGCAACCTCCGCACCGGCACCGGATTTATCGCCATCGCCGCGCTGATGCTTCTCTTTTCGCTGAGCCTCGGTGGCTGTTCGGACAACGAAACCCGTCCCACCGAAGCTTCCGTGCCCGAACCTCCAGTGCTGCCGGTCGCCGAGCAACTGGCCTTCGACTTCAGCTTCTTCGCCGGCGCCCCCCAACTGGAAAAGGCCGACGGCGACTACGACAACTTTCTCAATGCCTACCTGCGCACCGCGTTGCTCGACGTAGTGGCCAACCTCGTGCTCGCCGCTCCGGTCAGCGCTTTTTCGGCCGCCGTTCATACGGTGCCTGTGGCCCAGGACGACGGCTCTTGGGTGTGGACCTATGACTGGCAACATCGCGACGGCCTGGTGCGCATCATTCTGCGCGGCCTGCCGGTTGGCGACGTCGTGCAGTGGGAACTCAGCCTGGCCCCCGGCGGCGTTGGCGACGGTATCCTGTGGTTTGATGGCGCCACCAATGGCGACGGCAGCGAAGGCCAGTGGAGTTTCCGCGATCTGGACAACGAAGAGTACCCCATCAGTGGCGAAATCAGCTGGGGCGTTGGCTACCTGGAATTTGTCAGCCGCGAAGTGGACAGCGATGGCGACCGTCTGCGGTTCATCGACAACGACCCGAATTTCCGCATCGAATTCTCGGACGGAATGGGCGGCGGTACGAGTTTCATCAAGTGGAACGAATCGGGTTCCGGTAGTCTGTTGGTGCTGGATTATAATGACGGCCAAGAGGCTTGCTGGGATGAGTATCTGATGGATGTGGATTGCCAGTAGTCTGATTGTATCACCACCCTGGGGCCGCCCCTTTTGGAGCGGCCCCAGGGCCTGCCCGGCCGAGCGAGGGTGCCAATGATCCCCTTGGCACCCTCCAAATTTTTCACCCCCAGCGCGGCATTTCATCAGGGTTGATGCCCAGCGCTGTCTTGGCCACAATTTCGTGGGTCAGGGCTGAGTTCCCTGGATGGAAGCGGCCGGCGCGGCAGTCGCGGAACAAGCGTTCCAATTCGTTCTTTGTGAACATGCCGGCGCCACCGGACAATTCCATAGCCAGGTCCACGACCTTCCACGATGATTCGATCGCATGGTGTCTGGCCATCAGGATTTTGGCCGGCCATTGGCCACCATGGTCCACACCGTTAACCCAGTCATTGGCAACCTGATCGAGATGAGACCCAATCGCCTCCAATTCGATCATCATCCTGGCCACACCATGCTGGACTTCCGGGTGGTAGGACATCGAACGGGTCAGTGCCAAAGATTTTTTATCTTTGAGCGAGGCAAGGGTGAGTTCGCAGGCCCGCTTTGCGATGCCGTAGTAGACATTTGCAAAACCCATCAAACCCCAGGCGAATATCGCGACAATGAACATGTCCGCGCCACCAAATCCGGCCGGGATGACGCGCACGACTCGGTCGTCGGGTACAAATACGCCCTCGAGGATCGTATCCTGGCTGCTGGTCGCGCGCATGCCCATCGTATCCCAGGTATCCTTGATCGTGTAGCCTTCGGCGTCGCGATTCATGAAGGCGTGGACGATTTTGGGGTTCTCCGGATCAGAGGAGTCCATGCCATGGAGGCCAAGCCGGGTCCAGACCGGCGATAAACTGCCAAAACCCTTGCGGCCTGTGAAACGATAGCCGCCTTCGACCCGCTCCGCGTTGGTCAACGAATAGAGCAGCGGCACATCATTGCCCGCTTCGGAATGGCCAGCGGCAAAAACCTCGCCAGACATCGCATCGTCCAGTACAAACTGCATGGATTTATCGCCGGATTTGAGCAGATCCGACGCGATTCCCGTCCAATAGACGTGCATATTCGTGGCCAGGGCGGTCGCCGGAGCGTAGGTTGACAATTCACGGATCAACTTGCCGTACTCGGCCAGATTCATCCCGCGCCCTCCCATTTCCGTAGGCACTGCCAGATTGAGGTATTCAGCCTCGCGCAATTCTTCAAAGTCTTCACTGAAGAATCGGTTCTCGCGGTCGTAGTCTGCCGCCCGCTTCCGGAACCGGAGCAGCATTTCCGGGGACAATTTTAAACTCGCCATGATAGTCTCGTTTTCTTAGGGTAGAGATTGAGAGTTCCCGAATCGGAGCTTCGAGGACTCAGCAGTGCTTTCAAATACTGAAGCGCAGGGCGGGGCCGGATCGGCTCACAAATTCCTCAACATTTTTTCAAAGTGGCGATTGCACGATCATCCGTATCAGCGATTCCCCAAGAATGAAGACCAAGTACATGGATCAACCCCACGATCTGACCATCATACTCCAAGAGGCTTCCGGCGGCGACCGCGAGGCCATGGGCCGCATCGTGGCCTTGGTATACAGTGAGTTGCGGGCCATCGCGCGGCGTCAGCACGCCGGTGAACAGGCTGGGCATTCGCTCAATACGACCGGTATCGTCCATGAAGCCTACCTCAAACTCGTCAAGCTGGACCGGATCAGTTGGAAGAACCGCGAACAGTTTTTCGCCATCGCGGCCCGCTCGGTGCGCCAGATTCTGGTCGACCACGCTCGCAAACGCAAAGCCGCCAAACGTGGCGGTGACCTTCCCGTGCTCTCTCTCGACAAAACGGAATCCGAATACCTCAATCTGGCTGCCACTTTGGCGGACGGGCAGGTTGATGAGCTTCTTGGGCTGGACCTTGCGCTTCAAGGGTTGGAAGCCATGAACGAACGGCATGCGCGCATTGTCGAGTGTCGGTTTTTCACCGGCCTGACGATTGAAGAAACCGCCCAGGCCGTCGGGGTTTCGCCAGCGACCGTTAAACGAGAATGGATTTTGGCCAGAGCCTGGCTGAATCGGGAATTGAGTCAAAAGGGACAAAGCCTGTGAGTAAGCCAACTTGGGATGACATCGCAACGCTCTTCCACAACGCCCTGGGTCATGAGGGGGCGCAGAGAATTGCGTACCTCGAGTCGATGGCGCCGGAGATGCGCCAGGAAGTCGAGTCGCTTCTCAACGCCAGCGAAACCGACGGCCCTCTGGACCACCTCCAGCGTGAATTGATCGACGCGACGATCAGTGTGCCGGCCGCGGCCTCTTTGACGGGAACCCAGATTTCCCAATACCTGATCGGTGACAAACTCGGCGGCGGCGGCATGGGAGCCGTCTACCGGGCCGAAGACCAGCGCCTGGGGCGCACGGTGGCTCTCAAGTTCCTACTGCCCCACTTGACGGACAGGGCCAGCGCCAAACAACGCTTCATTCACGAGGCCCAGGCCGCGGCCCGCTTGGAACATCCGAACATTTGCACCATTCTGGAAGTCGGCGAGAGCCCGACCGGGGAAATGTTCATTGCCATGCCTCTCTATGAGGGCGTCAGCCTTCGGGAACGCCTGCAACAAGGCCCCCTGCCCCTGGCGGAGATCATCAATTACTCCCGCCAGATCTGTGCGGGCCTGACCCGAGCCCATGAGCAGGGCATTGTTCACCGCGACATCAAGCCCGAAAACATTTTCGTGACCCGTGATGATGTTTTGAAAATCCTGGATTTTGGCATCGCCAAGTTGTCCGCAACCAGCGTGACCGGTACTGGCGTGGTGCTGGGCACGTTGGCCTATATGAGTCCCGAGCAGGCCCGCGGTGGCACGGTCGACCACCGCTCAGACATCTGGTCATTGGGTGCGATTCTTTACGAAATGGCTTGTGGGCAAGCGCCTTTTCGCCGCGACAACCCCGCCGCCCTGATCAACGCCGTGGTCAACGAGACGCCAACTCCCTTGGCTTCCATCTGGCCTGATGCGCCGCCCGCATTGGCCACCATTGTTCAACGGGCGCTTGAGAAATCTCCTGCCGGACGTTTTCAGACGGTTTCCGTCATGGGCGCCGCACTGGCCGAATTGCTGAACCCAGGGACCGAAACCATTGAGATCGCCCGCGGCACCCCGGCCATTTTACCGGAAGGCGAAAGGCGCCTCGCGACCATTCTCGTCACCCACATTCATGACTACGACGCCATCGTTGAAAGCGCCTCGCCAGCGGAGCTGGAGACTCTCCAGGAGCAGGTGCACCAGTTGGTTCGCGATTGTGTGGCCCGGCACGGCGGCGTGGTCAACCAGGCTTCGGGGGCTGAGATCATCAGCCTTTTTGGCGTACCGACAACCCATGAAGACGACGTCGTGCGCGCAGTGCGTGCAGCGCGAGCCATGACCAAGGCCAACTCGCAGCAGACCTTGGTGCAAGCTGGCATCGATTGCGGATATATCGTGGTGCAGTCTAGTACAACCGAAGATGAGAGCTACCGCCTTGTTGGCAGCACCTTGCATACGGCCATCCGCATTGCCGAAGATGCCGGACCTTCCGAGGTGATGGTCACCCCCAATTGCCTGCGTGGCATCTTGCCGTTTTATGCCGTGGAGCAGGCTGGTGCCATCCGCCTGAAAGGGGGCAAATCCTGTGACCAGCACCGCATTGTGGCCAAGACTGGGCGCAAGACACGCCTTGAGGCCACCGACAGTCACCGTCTCACCAAATTCACCGGCCGCGGTGCGGAATTCGAAATTCTGCGCCAGCGCCACCGGCAAGCGATGACCGGAACGGGACAATTCGTATCGGTCGTCGGTGAAGCCGGATTGGGCAAAAGCCGATTTGTCCATGAGTTCAGCGCCTCCCTGGACGCCGACACCATGACCCTGCTTCAGGGCAGTTGCCAGTCGTTTGCCGAACAGACCGCCTACTACCCCTTCACCGATATCCTCCGCAAAATTCTCGGTCTGCCCGACGGACCCGTCACCGACGACCAGATTGGCGCAGCGCGCGCGAGGCTGAATGGCCTCGACGATGACCTGGTGGACTACTTTCCGTATATCCTGCAGGCGCTGTCCATTGAAAATGACAAGCATTCATTGCCCAGCGAAATGAGAAGTGAAAGCCTGCGCGCGACCATCAGCGAAGCGGTGGCCAGCCTCATCATTTGCCTGACCGCGGAACGGCCGGTGGTTCTGCTCTTTGAAGACTGGCATTGGGTCGACGCCGCTTCGGCGGATGTGCTGCAACAACTGGTTCGTTTTGCCCCAAGTCACGCCATCCTGATGGTGCTCACCCATCGCCCCGGTCTCCGTTTTGAATTGGGGACCCACTCCCTCCACACGGCCATCCAATTGCCGCCACTGGACATTGAAGAATCGTCAAATGTGTTGCACACCCTCCTGCGCACGACAGACGTGCCCGCAAATCTGGCGCAACTCATTCACGAACGATCGGGCGGCAATCCGTTCTTTCTGGAGGAAATTTGCGAGTCACTGTTGGAGCAGGACCTGCTGCGACTGAATGATGCCCAAACTTTTGAGATCGCCACCACCGAAGAGTTCAAGATACCGGACACGGTGCAGGGCGTAATCCGAGCCCGGTTGGACCGGATGAACCGCGATGACCGCGAAGTATTGTGCTTCGCCTCGGTCATCGGGCGGGACTTTGACGAAGATATTCTCGCTCATGTCTACCATGGTCAGGCGCACATCAGCGAGTCGTTGGAGCGGCTATGTCTGGCCGGGTTGATTCAGCCCATAAAGGTCGTGCCCCGGCCCCGCTACCGATTCAAGCATGCACTCACCCAGGACGTCACCTACGAGAGCCTGCTGACCCGCTTGCGCCAGGAACTGCACGGGCTGGTGGGCGACGCCATCGTTGCCCTGCGATCCACTCGTCTAGACCACTATTTCCCGCAACTCGCGTTGCACTTTGCCAAGGCCGAGCGTTGGGTCGAAGCCGCAGAGCATGGGCTCAAGTCGGCCAAACGAACTTGGCGACTGACCGAATTCCAGGAATCACTCAAGCAACTGGATTCCACCGAAAAATGGGTGCTGCGTATCGAAGACACCGCCGAGCGCGATCGGTTGCTGGTCCCGCTTCTGCTGAGTAAAGAACGGGCCTACGAGTTGTTCGGTGCGCGGCGCCAGCAGCACGAGGTCATCGACCGCATTCTGGAAATTCTTGATCCGGCAACGGACAAGCAGGATCTCGTCGAAGTCTATATTCGCCTGGGAGACATCCACACTTCGGACCGGGAATTTGTCGCCGCCGAGAAGCTTTTCAATCAGGTTCTCAACCTATGCGATGACCTGGGTGATGAACAGCGCCGCCGCAAGACGATGCGCAGTCTCGGGCTCATGATGTGGCATGCCGACCGCGCCAACGACGCCATCGAAGTGATGCGAACCGCCGTAGCCGCCGACCGCCTTTCCGGCGAAAGCCATCACCTGATCATGGATCTGGTCAACCTTTCGACCGTGTATCGCGGCATCAACGACCTGGAATCCTGCCGGACTGCCCTCATTGAAGCGGAAGACGTGGCGCTCAAGACCAATGACCTCTACGGATTGTCCTATGCCCGGCACAATACGGCCCTCGTTGCGCGGCAGGAAGGTCGCCTGGACGAAGCCATCGAAATTCTTCTGTCGCTACTCGACGACGGCAAGATCACGAACGCCCTTCCCCAGCAGCAGGGCTTTCACCTGCTCACTTGCGCGAACATCTATCTGCAACTCGGACGCACCGAAGATGCCCTGGCCAACTGGGAACGCGGCCTAGTCATCATGAGACGGGCCCAGCATATCGAAGGGCTCTCGCGCACCCTGGTGACTTTTGCCGAAGTCGAATTGGGGCTCAACCGGCCACGCCAAGCACGAGACCACCTGATCGAAGCAAAATCCGTCTCGAAACACTTCGACAAGACCTCACTGCGCACCAACATCTTCCACAACCTCGGCATCGCCCACGCAGCCTTGCAGGAATACCCCGATGCCATCGCCGCCTGGGAGCGAGCGCGCACCCTGTGCCGCCAACAAAAAAACAATACGCTGGAACTGGATGTGGTCACGGCCATGGCCCGCACGACGCGCGACCTGGTGCCGGAAGCAACAGTCGCCTTGCCGTACTTTCGCGAGGCCGTGATTCTCGCCGGCGAGGTCGGCGACATGAAGCAACAAGGCGCCCTGTACAATACGATGGGCATTGTTGAGTGGCAGCGTGGTGATTATGCCGCAGCCTTGGCCGCCTACGAGGCCGCGTCGGTGGCATTCGAAAAGGGGGCCGACACTGAGGGCCAGGGCCTTGCGCTGAGCAGTATTGGTGTTACACTCCGCAAGTTGAAAAAAAATGATGCTGCGGCTCAATTGAAGCTGGCTGTCGCCTTCAATCAGGAGCACGGCCACCGCAAACTTGAAGGGCTTTCTTTGGCGGCCTTGGGCGATGTTCATGCCGAGACCGGGCACCCTCGCGAAGCCATCGCCATGTACAACCAATCGCTGAGTATCCGCAAAGAGACCCAAGACCGTTTGGGAGAAGGCTGGATGTTGTGCAATCTGGCTCGGGTCCACTCACACCTCGATGCGCTGGATCGCACCCGCGACTTTGTGACGGCGGCCAGGAAGATCGCGATTGAATTGGACAACACCGAATTGCTCAACACTCTTAGAGAGATTTCAAATTAACGAGGAGAGGCCTCTTCATGCCCCGATATATTATTGAACGCAACGTCGGCCACGTAAGCATGGCCGAACTCGAAGCCGTCAGCCGGCGCTCCATCGAAGTCCTGGACACCATGGAAGGAGTCGTCTGGATCAAGAGCTATGTGTCAGAGGCGGAGGGAAAAGTCTTCTGCGAATACGACGCCCCCAGCCCCGAAGCCATCCGCGAACACGCCCGGTTGGCCGGATTGCCGGCGGACAATATCTCGGAAGTCAAAATGGAGATCAGTCCCGATATGTTCCGTTGAGGAAAGCGGCCTTAGAACCAGAATTGAATCCCCGAACTGGTCCGCCAGCCCCAATTGGAAACCCGCACCTGCCAGCTCTCTTCAGGCCACAGGTCGCCCTCCGAATTGTCGTGAACTTCCAGGTAGTTGCTGAAGGTGGCGACTGCTGCCAACTCCAGGGAAAACCGGCTGCTCAGCCGGATCTGCATCCCACCACCAGCCAGCGCCGCGGTCCCGAAGGCGAACAAATGCCCACCGTCTGTCGCCAGATCCAGGAATTCGCCGCCGCCCCCAACCCCGCCGCGTAAAAACGGCTGGAGCGTATCGCGTTCGCGAAACAACACCGTGCCGGTGATCAATATTTCCACATCAGTGATCGTCTCGTTGCTTTCCTGTTCCTCATGCATCGCCCAGGTCGTCTTGGCGGACACCAGGAACCGGCCCCCAAAACGGCGTCCAATTCTCAGTCCAGTGCCGCGCCCAGGTTCTTCGACCACGCCGGATGGAAATTCGGGCAAGCCAAAGACGTTGTACCGGTCTTTCCACGAACTGACACCATCTATTCCCAAGTACCAATTGCGCAGATGCGGTCCTTCGATGCCATCTGCCGCCTGGCTCACCACGGGCTTCAGCATTCCCAAAAACACAACCGCCACTAGTATCATCCGGCGCATCACGCACCACCTTGTTCGGGTTCGCGGTCCGGCCCCAAATCGTAAGCCTGGATTTTCTTGTGCAAATTGGTGCGGTCGATGCCCAAAAGCCGGGCGGCTCCGGAGACATTGCCTCCCGTTTCGGTCAATGCCGCCTGAATCAGACCTTTTTCAAATTGGTGCCGCGCCGCCACCAAGCCACCGACAGCCTGCACTGCGGCCAGGTCCATGATTTCGGATGCCCCGGCGGACGTCTGGTTCCTGCCCCGCGCGCCGCCACCGTCGGTGCCGATCCCACAACCGGCCAGATCGTCCCTCGTGATCGTGGCCCCCCGACTCAGGATCGCCAGACGCTCCACCGCATTGCTCAACTCTCGAATATTTCCAGGCCAGGGCAAGCCGCCCAGCAATTGCAGGGCGTCCGGTTCAAAGCTGCGTTGAGGCAGCGCGTTCTCGTCCAAATATCCAGCCAGGAAGTGCTCGGCCAAAAGGGCGATGTCTGCGCTTCGTTCGCGCAATGGCGGCACGTGCACCGGCACCACGTTCAGCCGGAAGTACAGGTCTTCGCGGAAACACCCGGCCGCAGATTCGGCGACCAGATCCTTATTCGTCGCGGCCAATACGCGCACATCCACGTTGTAGGTTTCGCTGCCACCCACGCGTTCAATTTCGCCCTCCTGCAACGCCCGGAGAACCTTCGCCTGGGCCTTCAACGACATGTCGCCGATTTCATCCAAAAACAAGGTGCCGCCGTTGGCCTGCAAAAACTTGCCGTCCCGGGTCTGGGTCGCACCCGTATAGGCGCCTTTCACGGCCCCGAACAGTTCGCTCTCGATCAGCTCTTCCGGAATCGCCGCGCAGTTCACTTTCACAAACGGCTTGCCACTGCGGTCGCTGGCCTGATGCACCGCCCGGGCCACCAATTCTTTGCCGGTGCCGCTCTCGCCGGTGATCAGCACGCGCGCTCCCGTGGGAGCCACCCGCTCCACGGTTTCGCGAATCGTTTGCATGGGCGGCGACTGGCCCACCATCAGATGGCGGCGGTTCACCTTCGCCCGCAGCACTTTCACTTCGCGGCCCAGATTGCGCACATCCAGGGCGTTGCGGATCGCCACCAGCAGGCGTTCCTTGCTCAGCGGTTTTTCCATGAAATCGAATGCGCCGTGGCGGGTGGCCTCGACAGCTGTGGAGATGGTGCCGTGGCCCGAGATCATGATCACCGGCAATTCGGCGTCGTCTTTTTGCAACTGCTGCAGAACTTCGATGCCGTCGATGCCTGGTAGGCGCACATCCAGCACCACCACGTCGGGGCGTTCGGCGCGGCACTGAGCGAGGCCCTCTTCACCGGTCTCGGCCACGTCGACGGTCATGCCTTCGGCCTCGAGCACCATCTTGAAGGTGCGCCGGATGTTCCGCTCATCGTCTATGATCAATACTCTGGGAGTCATGCTTCGCCGTCCAATTGCATTTGCCCGTCAGCGACCACCGCGGTCAAGGGCAAGTCGATGGTGAAAGTCGTACCCCTTCCGGGCTCGCTGTCCACCGTGATGCGGCCGCCATGGCCGGTGATGATGTTCTCGACGATGGCCAGGCCCAGGCCCATGCCGTCGGATTTGGTGGTGAAATCCGGTTCAAAAATGCGGACCAGATTTTCGGGCGCGATGCCCACGCCACCGTCGGTGATCGCCAATCGCACTCCAGGTTCAGCGGGCGTGACTACGACATCCAATCGGGGCGTAGTCTCCGCTTGGCGACATGCGGCCAAGCCGTTGTCGATCAGGTTGATCAGGGCCCGGCGCAGGGCGTCGTGATCAAACCAACCAGTGCCCGCGCTGTCGGCGGCCTGCAAATTCAATTTCTCTGAGCCGTACAACTGTTCCAGGTCGCGCAGCAAGGCGCCCAGGTCGCCAGAACTCAACTCTGGTTTGGGCAAGCGGGCAAAGTCGCCAAACTCGCGCACCAGGCGCCGCAGGCTGTCCACTTCTTCGCCCACGATTTCGGCCACCTCGACCAACAGGGCCCGATACTTTTCGTCGTCGCCGCGGTAGCTGTCGCGCACCTGATGCACTGCCATCAGAATGGGCGTCAGTGGGTTTTTCACTTCATGGGCCAGGGTGCGGGCCATGCCGCGCCAGGCCGCGGCCCGTTCGAGACGGGCCAGATCCCGGCGTTGCTCGGCCAGGCGCCCGACCATGTCGTCGAAGCTGTGCACCAGTTCGCCCACTTCGCCGGGGCCTTGTTGTTCCATGCGAAAATCAAGGTCGCCTCGGGCTACACGGCGAGTTGCGCCAACCAGCACTTCCAGGGGGCGAACCATCTGGCGCGACCACAAAACGCCCGCCACCAACGCCACCAAAATCAAAACGGCGTACACCAACAGGAATGGACCCACAAAACTGAGCATCACGCGGCCTTCTTCGGCGCGCACCACTCGCAGCAGGCTTACCCCCGCGGTCAAATCGCCGGCCCGTTGCACCATGCCTGTGGGCAAGGGTTGGAAGATCAGCAAAACCTGCTGATCCGAACGCAATACCACCGCCGCCAGGGTGTCGTCCAACCGCCGCACCGGTGCTGGGTCGCCGCTTTCAGGCAAGCTCAGTTCTTCAGCCCGTGGTATCAGATTGGGACGGCCTATCAGGTAATTGCGCAACGAGTCGGCGGCTTGGGTACGGCCCACAGCGTCGACCAGCACCGCGGTCTTCAGGCCCGCCTTGTCGGCGATGTCCGGCGCCAGAAAGCTCAGCCGAGCCTGCAGCTCCTGCAAATGATCGCGGCTCTCGGCCAGGCCCGCGTCCATGGCGGTTTCCAGCGGATTGGCGATCGCCGGGCCAAAACGGCGTTCCAACAGGTTGCGCACCACCAGAGAGAGCGGCAACGTCGGCAACAGGGCCACGATCAGGAACGACACCGCCAGACGGGTACTAATGCGCTTCATCGGGCAGCTCCTTTCCGATAAACCAGATCGAGGCCAGTTCCTGGCCATCCTGGTCATCGCCGCCACCCTTGTAGAACATCCGGATCAAGCGTCCCATGCTCACCGACGCTTCCTGCTGGTCTTGGCCTTCGCGTCGTGGTCGCTGCTCTCCGGCGATCACGTCTTCCACCCGGCGTTGTTCATCCGGGGCGATGGCATGCACCACCAGGCCCACCCGCAGGCGGTACCGTTTGTCGGCATCAACCAGGGCGGCGTTGGCCACCGGCAAGCCCTGTAAATCTGCCAGATAAGTCTGCAGATCAGCCAGCGAGTTGAAACGGCGTTCCCGGCCGTCGGTGCGGACCGAAAACACCTCTTCCCAGAGATCAAAAGCCATGCGCAAAGAGAGCGACCGGCCGCCCAGGATTTCGTCGTTTTCGCCGACCAAGGCCATTTTCAGTTCCACGGCCGAGACCAAACCCGAGCGCATGGACTGCAGTTGTTTTGCACCGGGCAGGCCATCGGTTTTCAGATGACAAACCACCAGATCGCCCGTGCGAGATGGGGTTGCCTGCAACAGGCGCGCCGTCGGGTCAGCGGCCAGTGACGGCGCAACAACACAGCAACACATCAGGCCCAGACACACCACCGCGCGGCGCATCAAAACGACCACCCGATGGAAGCCGTTACCTGGAAGCGTTGGTCGAGGGGGCGTTCGGTGACGGGGAAACCGACGTCCAGACCGATCCAGTCCAGCCACCAGACCCGCATGCGCAATCCGTATCCCGCACCGACGGCGACTCTGCTGTACGGATCCACTGCGCCTGTCGAACCACTGGCACCGGCGTCGACAAAGAGCACTCCCGCCAGCTTGGTGCCTTTGGCGTCACCCAAAATGCGGGTGCGGTATTCAAGGGAGCTTGAACATAGCCAGGTATCGCCCCCAGGAGCGGACAAGGCGTGGGTTGCAAATCCGCGCACGGTGTACATGCCGCCGAGATAGAGGCGGTCATAGAATGCGGCTTTTTTGCCAACCCAGGCACCACGCACACGAGCGGCCAATACGCCTCCGGGCACATTGCGAAAAATGCGGGCGTCGGCTTGCAGGCCCAGATGAGTACGGCCCGACTGTCCGACAAAAGTTCCCTTGAGGCGGCCCCAACCGCCTGCTACCGGCGACCCGGCCCGCTTGACCGTCGAACGGGTATCTTGTTGCCAGTCCACGTGGACGATGGTACGGAAGTCTCGGCCCACGGCCTCGAGAATGGCTGGCGGCAAGGCATCGCCGGAAATCTCTTCTTCGTATTCGATCGAACCATCGGGCGAATACCCCGTGGCTACCGACTTGTCCTGAACGTGAATGGCTTCCAGATTGAGACCAAATTCGACCAATCGCCTATCGTTGAAACGCTTGCCGTAGACTCCTGACAACCCAGCTGTTCCCACCAGGTGTTGGAAGCCAACGCCGTCAGCATAATATGGCCGGTCCGTTCCAAAAGTGCTCAGCTGCGTGCCCCAGTAACCCCGACCGTCTCCGGCATTGCGTTGGCCGTAGCGCAACAACAGCCCGTTGTGGCGGAATCCCACCCGCCACTGAAGATCCAACAGGCCACCTTTGCCAAAGGCATTGTCATAGGCCAGCATCGCTGGCGACAGGTACCATCCGTCCAGGTTCGTATTTCCGGCCGCCCAGCGGAAATCAAGGCGGTGCTCTTCGGCTTCCAGCACCAGTACCAACTGGCCACGTTGAGCACCTGGTCGGGTGAAAAACGAAACTCTCTTGAACACGCCGCTTGCTCGCAATTCGGCCACGCCGTCGACCAACGCCGCTTGGTCAATTTGCTGACCAGGCCGCAATGGCAGGTAGCGATAGACGGTGCTCAGTGGAGTGCGGGTAGCTCCCTCAAGTTGGACCTCCACCAATCGGAGCGAGCGGGCTTCCGAGGCGTTGCCAGTCACTGGCAATTCCACCTGAGCCAAAAGCCCACCAGGAATGCTCAATAACAACAATACCAACATCGCCCAACAACAACGCGGGAACCGGAGAGGTCTGTAACCCCTCCGGTTCGCCCGCTGCCTGGCGGTTCCTATACTTTGCTGTGCCTGCTGCTGCTTCATTTATGACTCCCGGCCCATCATGCCTCACCATCGATGCTCATACAACCCAGGATCCTACAAGTACCAGTTGAATTGCAAGGTCAGAGCGTTGGCGCCAACGCCGCCGTCGTCATAACCCTCAATGTCACCCGCATCCATCATGAAACCATCTGCCGAAAGGCCCAAGGTGGTGTTTTCGGTCAGGCCCCAGTCGTAGCCGATGCTGAACAGGACGGCGCCGCGGTCGGAGATCGTGGCTTTTTGTTTCGTATCGGGATTCACGTAGTCGCCGCCACCGCCACCAGCGCCCACCCTGACGAAGAGACCTTTGCCACACGGGTGCCAGGTTGCCGCCAAAAACGTTGCGCCCAAGCCCCATTCCTTGTCGCCATCTTCGTCGCTGCCAAAGCCGTAGCTTTCAAGACTGAGGGCAAATTTGGATGAAAAGGCGTATCCGATTCGCAGCGCACCCATGGCGCCATCGGCATTGTTGAGGTTGGTGGTGCGGTCGCCTTTTTCCAGGACCATCGAGGATGAACCGACACCGGCGTTGATGCCAACGAAAAGCCCTTTTCGGCCGCTATCTTCGGCTTCGTCAGCCCAGGCCGCTCCCGCACCCAAGGTGCAAAGAATCAGGGTCAGGATGATCAGGAAGTGTCTTTCGTCGTTTGCGTAACTCATGATTATTACCTCTCGTTCGTGCCGTTGTCGGGATGACCTGTTCACGAGAGGTAAGGCACGGATTGTACCACACCGAAAGTTGTGGCGACAAAGCTCACCGTGTTTGTAACATGTTTTATTTATAGAGGTTAGCGAACTGCGGGCAAAATCAAAAAACCGGCCCCGGTGTGACAAATCACCACACCGAGCCGGTTTTTGAAGCCAAACGGCACACTATTTTGAGTCGACCCACCCTTGCTCACCATGAGAATAATCGCAAAACGGGGCGTTGGCCGACTTGCCGCAGCGGCAGAGAGCAAAACAGGTCTGCGACGCGTTCTGGCTCCACTTAGGCGAATCAAAATCCACCGGGCCAGTGATCTCATAGGGGCCGTCCTTGACGATCCGCACCGAAACGTCCGCTTCCTCGCGCATCGTCATTTGGCCGGCGACCGTGTAGGTCAGGGCGCCCGAGGGGCATTTGCGCACCGTGGCGATCACTTCGTCAACGGTGGCTTCGCCCGGCTGGATCCAATCCTTGGCGCCGCTGATGAACACGGCCGGCAATCCCCGCACGCACTCCCCGGCTCCCGAACAAATGGAGCGATTGAAATGCACGGTGACGCCGGGCGCCTCGGCGTTCAGCAGCCCGTCATTGGTGCAGTTGTTTTTATCGTCATAGCCATCGGCCACATGGGCACCATCGCAATAGGGCTTGTTCTGCGAGGCCCCGCAACGGCAAAGAAAGGCGTTCTTTTCCAGGACGATGTCTGCGCCCGTATCTGATTTCAGCACGGGAAAGGCGGCGTCTTCTGCGCTGAGCATGATGGGCCCATTGGGCTTCAAGGTCAGTTTTATGGCCACGGGGTTTCCTCCCGATTCGATTTGATCACTTAAAATTTGATCATTTAAGATTTGATCACTTCACCAGCGACATGCGCCCCGTCAGTTTTTCCTGTGGTGTCTCCAGGCTGTACAGATACACGCCCGCCGCCACATTCTGGCCACGATCATTTTGCCCATTCCAGACCGTGGACTGACGGCCTGCCTCATGGTTCGAACCGGACAACAACGTGCGCACCAGCCGACCCGCCACGTCGTGGATCTTCAAGGTCACAGGCGCCGCACGAGGCATTTCCCAGGCGATGGTGGTGGCAGGGTTGAACGGATTGCGCGCAGCACCCAAGAGCACCAACCGGCTGGCCATCGGTGTTTCAGCCACGTCAGAGACAGCGTCATCGGACCAGGCCTGGGCGAAGATTTCATGCTGACCACCAATCGATGTGTCCAGATCTCCCGACCACACGATCAGCTTGTAATCGTGGAAGCTGTTGGCCGCAACGGCAGGTTTGCCCGCGCCTGCCACCGGCTCCAAAGAGGGATCCATATTGCTGATCTGTTGAACGATCGCATCGACGGGATTGGCATTGTCGTCGAAGCGCCGGGACCAGATTTCAAAATCATGGACCGCCAAGCCGTCATCCAGGTCACCCTGCCAAGCGATAAAAAGGTGCTCGCTGATCGGGTCGATGGTAATCGAGCCATGGCAAGCCTCGCGAAACTGTCCGGATGGCACGCCAACCGCATCGGAGAGAAGAACATTGGGGCCCACCGGAGTCGTGCCGTCAAAACGCCGGCCATAGACCCCACGGCCCACACCCGCGGCGGGCTCGCCATCCCAGATCACCACGTATTCGCTGCTGCTTTCGGCATAGACCAGGTCCGGATTGTTGGCGGTGAAGGCGTCGGTGTAGGACAACCCCATATAGCTGATCAAGACAGACGAGCCGACAGCGGTGTTCAGATCCATGGTCTGCACAAAAACTTCCGGGGTGTGGGCGCCGTCGTCGAAAAGGTCGCTTTCCCAGGCCACGGCGTATTCTCCGCCGCTGCCGCCAGCAGCAATGGCCGGCTCGTAAGCGTCAAAAACTTCCACTCCACTGACGCCACTGCTGATCAGAAAATCATTGGTCCCCACTTCGCTGCCCGTCGCACCAGCAATCCGTTGGCCATAAATTTCCATGTGGCCATCGGTAAAGGTGCCGGCGTCGTCATCGCCAGCCCACACGACCACCATTTCGCCGGCGCCGGGCAACCAGGTCACATCCGGGTCCACGGCATCAAAAGTGGTGTCCGTATCGTTGTTGCCCATGTCGCTCAAACGGCGCACCGGCCCCACCAGCTGCCCCTGGCCACTGACAGTCTGGCACATGATCTCGAAGGCCCCGTCCTGCAAGCCATCACTGGACCAGACCACCAGATGGTTGCCCGAATTGGTGTCAAAAGCGACGACCGGTTCACGGGCATCAGCCAAAGCACCCTGATCGGGACTGATAAAAAAGGAATCGCCGACACCCTCGCCCGAGGCCCCGCTCAAGAGCCGGCCCCGGATGCGAAAAACGCCGTCGACCTCGTCGCTGGACCACACGGCCAGGTAACGCTGCAGAAGCGGATCAAAGGCCACCGCGGGACTGACCGCATCGGTGGCCGGGGTGTTGGGCAATCCGGTGAAACTGAGCTGGCGGTCGTCCAGGCCAATGTTTGCCGCTGCAGCGACACCGGCGGCCAGGATGATCAGCAACCCGAAGACAAATGTGAATTTTTGCGGTGCGCGCATGGCATCTCCCCATATGTTGGCGCTCAAATAATGCGAGTGATGGCAGCCTCCAGCTGCTGCTGCTGATCGGGCCTGCCCACCGGCGAGAAGAACAACGTCCCCCAACGCATCTCGCCAGTTTCCAGGTGGTAATTGCCGGCGCAAAGTTGGGCGCCGCCATGAGGCTCCAAGAGAAGCGAGATCTGCTCGGTCGACTTGGCGCCCCAGCGCCCACGCCGCATTTGTGCAGCGACATCAACCACCGAGGCCTCGCAGCGGGAACCGTCTTCGCCGAGCAGCGCGACCTGCATGCCTTGCAATTGGGTCATGGAATCGGCGCTCAACTGGTCAACGGCCACCCGGCGCCGGCGCAGAACAGTTTTTGCTGCCGTTCCCAAACTGCCGACCGCCGACAAGGCAGCCACAGCGCCCACAAAGGCGCGTCTGGTCATCATGATTGCACTCCTTCGTCAGTCATCAGGACCGGGATGGGAAAATGCCCGTCAAGGCGATCACAAAACGCAACACCAGGAATGGCGGCATGTTCGAAAAACTGAGGCCGCTGCCCGTATTGTCTGTTTGCACCGAACCCGGGGCCATGGTGCCACCGGCCACGCCGGCGTAGGCCTGCATGGGCTCTTCCGCCCGGGCCGGATAAGCGCCAGCAGGATCGCTGCGGTCGCCTTCGGTCACGGCGGTGGCCACGGTTCCGGTGTGGTTGTGAGGCGCCAGATTATTGACATTCAAGGTCGTATTCTCGTTGCCCGACCGGGTGCCCAATTGCCGCGAGGAAAGGCCCGCCCCCGTGCCCGTATGCATGGGCACGCGCGAACGCAGATCAGGCAGGGCAAAAGTCGTGCGGCCGTCGCCGCCGTAGGTGGTCCCCAACAACGAAAACAGGGCGGTGTTCTGGGAAATGGGCAGAAGCTGGCCATCACAATCGGCCCAATTTCGAGGTGCGAAAGTGAAACCGACGATTTTGATTTCACCGATAAACGGGTCTGACATGATTTGTCCTCCATGGAAGTGTCCGTTTCGCGGACAACGCCGGAATCAGGACCGGCATTGTCCACATCATATCAGAAAATATCCGGTTTTTGGGGATTAAAGCGGTGAGCACTCCAGCAAGTCGTAAACTTCGCCCTCTTCGACCAGGCAAAACCCGAGCCGATCGTACAGGCGGCGGGCCGGATTGGTGCGTTCCACATGAATGCTGACAGGCAATTCCAAGCGGCGGCCTTCAGCCAGAATCTCGGCCAGCAAGTGGCCGCCGCACCCCTGGCCGCGTTCTGCCGTCAATAGGGCCAGATCCACGATGCGGATTTCCGTCGGTCGGCGGTCCACATAG
>JADGEP010000250.1:0-2961 GCA_016744275.1 Candidatus Krumholzibacteriia bacterium
CGCTGGGTCCCCGCAGGCTGCCAGCCCGAAACAAGTGTTCTGACCAGGCGCCCTCGCGCATCGTGGATCGCCAATCGCACAAAACCGGCTTGAGGCAACTCGAATGCAATCATAGTGGCCGGATTGAAAGGGTTGGGAAAATTCTGTTCCAGAACCAGCTGATCCCCCGAGGCCAGAGGAACATCATTGGCCGGATGAAACGGAACCGGGAATAAATTGATCTGGAAATCGACACTGCAATCGTCGGTGTCCCATATCTCGCGCACCATCGATTTTCCGGTTTCAGCGCCACCGAAGGAATGGACATTGGGCAGTTTGCCATTCTCCCAAGCCACCGCATCCAGAATGGTCCAATAACGGTCAATCAACAGCAGCTCATCGCCGTTGTCACCCAACTGAATCGTCGACCCGCCCCACCCACTCGGCGCAAGCAGATCCGGCACCGACGGATCCGTGCCATCCAACTCGAAGTCGGGCGTGTACGACCAGACAGCATCCATCTCGCTCGCGTCCTGGGCGATAACCGCACGGCCTAAGATCTCCGAGCCGGGAGGAAAAACCCGCATGCCCTCTGGGCTCCCGGGAGTCTCGGCGTTCCCAATGCGGTACCCCTCCAGAGAGCGGCGCCCCCCGGTCAGGTTCCAGATAGAGATCCACTCCTGTCCCAGTTGAGCGGCAGAGGGGTCGTAGAGCACCTCCCTAAAGAGCATGGGAGCCTGAGGATCGAACCCGGGCGGCACACTGAACCAGAGTTCGAAGTGGTAGTCGACGACGCCATCGCCAACCTCGGTCCAAGTATTGGGCATCGTCCCGGGTGCCTGGCAATTCGTGAGCGCGTCCAGAACATCGCTGGTACCGTTCAAATCCCAGGCGACATCTGCAGCGTCGGCGCGGAGCACAGAAACGGTGAATCGAGGTGCAGGCGACGGAAAGCCTCCGAGCAGCGCCCACGGCAACGCGATTTCCACACAATCATGATCCACGGAGATGGCAGCCTCGGAGAGACCTGTAGGATCGACATCCGAAAAATTGGAATCGTAAACAATGGGACTGTTGCGGCCAGATCCGAACCCCGTGACAATCAGGTACTCCCAGGCCGCATCAGGGTTGACCTCGGTGTCACAGAAGCTACCCAGCGCCTTCTGCCCTGATCCCACTACTCCATCGAGGTCGACCGCAATCTGAATCTGAACGGCCCCGTCGCCACTGGCTAGCGTGAGGTCTGCAAACCGCGCCAAAATGTACATGCCAGGATTCGAGGCGGTGATGCGGAACTCACGCAGGTCAACTTCGTGATCCGGGCTGTTGAAGTCGGTCCTCTCGTCACCCGGTGCGTCCAGCCACACGTATTGGCCGTGACGCATCGCGTTGGTGGCCAGGATGCCCTGGTTAAAAACGGTGAGATCCTCGCGCGGGAACCAATCGGCGGGATTGCCGTCCACTGTCACGACGTGGGCCCGGGCCCCGGGGATGAGGCTGGCGCACACAAATAGGCCGGCAAGAATCAAACTCAGCGAGATTCGCAGTGGCATGACAACTCCCCCAAATCCATCGAAATAGTGCCCATCCGGGTCCCATTCCGCCCTACGCAGGCTCCAACCAATAGCACATGTCCGTATGGAGCATTGAAGACGTGGGATAATGCTCGAAACGTGAGCAAACAGGACACGGCCGACACAGGATCATACCAATTTGAATAGACTAGGTCAATCCGGCCCGAAGACCGGCGTGCATGTAAAATCAATATCGTGGCGATTCCAATAAAGAACATCTGCACAAAAAAACCGCGTAAAACGCGGCATACACCCAACTATCCAAATTTTCCAAAAAGAGAGTTGGTGGAGCCAAGGAGGATCGAACTCCTGACCTCTTGACTGCCAGTCAAGCGCTCTCCCAGCTGAGCTATGGCCCCACCTAATTCGTCGAGCGGGAAATATAGCATTTCCTTTCCACATGTCAAACTTTTCCCCGGCTTGACTTTCGGCTTTTTTCTGACTAACATCCTGCCTTGAACATCCCCGGATCAAAGGTCTTAACCGGCCTTGGGGACCACGCCTCTGGTGCCGGAGTGGTGGAATTGGTAGACGCCCTGGACTCAAAATCCAGTGTCCCTTGGGACGTGCGGGTTCAAGTCCCGCCTCCGGTACCATTTTTTCTTTTGAGATTTATGAATGTGGAGATTGGCGGGCCTGATGGGGACGCTGCCCTTCGCCATCCTGGCTGCGGGCTGCTCGGCTCCGGGCGTTCCGCCTTCCATGGCTCCACGCCCTGCGCAACGCCCCATCAACCCCGCCAATCTCCACAAGCACAGCTCAAATAAAAAATGCCGCCCTTTTGAGCGGCGGCACACAACACCAAGTTTGATAGCCAATTTTCGACAGCCCCACGCCCAAAAAATCCGGCAATGGTTCGAGCGACGAGTTGTCGGTACGCCTCCCCTGCTTTCTTATGCTTCCGGTTGTGTGGTTTGAGTTTGGGCGTTCGGAGCGCCTGTAGCCAGGATGGCGAAAGGCGCCGAGCGAGTCAAATGGGCAGGGATGCCCATTTGACGCCCCAAACCCCAACCCCACAACCGGAAGCATAAAAAATGAGGGGTGACGCTCCCGCCACCCCTCTCTTGTTCACCCATAAAGTAACCGGCGGGGGGTCTCAATCCCCAATTGGCTACCGTTTGGACATATATGGGTAAGGATATTGCCGCGGCGGGTCAAACGTCTCTTTGACCGTGCGCGGACTGGTCCAGCGGATCAGATTCAAGTAACTGCCCGCCTTGTCATTGGTCCCAGAGGCGCGGCTGCCGCCAAAAGGCTGCTGGCCCACAACGGCTCCGGTGGGCTTGTCGTTGATGTAGAAGTTGCCGGCCGTTCCGCTCAGCTCATCCTTCATCTTGACCAACCACTCACGGTCCTGGCTGAAGATCGCTCCGGTCAGCGCATAGGCCGAGCTCTTGTCGCACAGGCG
>JADGEP010000250.1:2971-6038 GCA_016744275.1 Candidatus Krumholzibacteriia bacterium
AGGCATAAGCACTGCTGGTGTCGCAAAGACGCAGGGTTTTCAACAGGTCCTTGTCTTCGTAAACGAAGATGGTCAGCACCGGGCCGAAGATCTCCTCCACCATGCTTTCGTAGTGGGGATCCTTGGCTTCGATGACCGTCGGCTCGATGAAATAACCCTTGGAATCATCGCAGCCGCCGCCGGCGATGATCTTGGCCTTGCCCTTGGCGGCCTTGCTGCGCGCGCGGGTGATGTAGCCCTTGATCGTTTCGAAGGCGTGGGCGTCGATGACCGCTCCCATGAAGTTGCGGAAATCAGTGACATCCCCCATGGCGATGGACTTGACCGCCTCGATCAACTTGGGACGGACCTGCTTCCACAGCTCGGCCGGAATGTAGGCCCGGCTGGCGGCGCTGCATTTCTGGCCCTGGTATTCAAAAGCACCGCGCACCATGGCGGTCACCAGCGGGTCCACATCGGCGCTCGGGTGGGCGAAGATGAAATCCTTGCCACCGGTCTCGCCCACGATGCGGGGATAGCCGCCGTAGTTGTGGATGTTATCGCCGATTTGCTTCCACATGCCCTGGAACACCGCGGTGCTGCCCGTGAAGTGGATGCCGCCCAGCTCAGGGCTCTCCAACACGGGGTTGCCGATGGCGCCGCCACTGCCGGGCACAAAATTGATCACGCCATCAGGCATGCCGGCTTCCTTGAGAATCTGCATGATGTAGTGACCGGAGTAGACCGAGCTCGAAGCCGGTTTCCAGACCACCGTATTGCCCATCAGGGCCGGAGCCGTAGGCAGATTGCCAGCGATGGCAGTGAAATTGAAGGGCGTGACCGCAAAGACGAAGCCGTCCAGGGGGCGCTGCTCCAACATGTTCCACATGCCGGGCGAACTTTCTGGTTGCTCGCTCATGATCTGCTGGGCAAAGGTCGGGTTGTAGCGCCAGAAATCGATCAGTTCACAGGCACTGTCGATCTCGGCCTGAAGGGCATTTTTGCTCTGGCCGAGCATCGTAGCGGCGTTCAGGGTCATCCGGTGCCGGGTCGACAGAATTTCCGCCGCTTTCAGCAAAATGGCCGCGCGGTGCTGAAAAGGCATGGCCGCCCAGCCCTTTTTGGCCTTCTGGGCGGCTTTGATGGCCAATTTGACCTCTTTTTCGGCGCCCTTGTGGTATTGACCCAATTTGTGGCCATGATTGTGAGGCATGACGCAGTCGGCGGTTTTGCCGGTGCGCACTTCTTCGCCACCAATAACCATGGGAATGTCGATCTGCTCGGAAGCCAGCTTCTTACAAGCAGCTTTCAGGTCCTTTTTTTCCTGGGATCCGTCGGCATAACCGAGGATCGGCTCGTTGCTGGGAAACGGGACTTCAAACATCGCTTCGGACATGATTTTCCTCCGCGGCACAGCGGCCGAAAGTGGGTGATTCCGGTACGTTGGCAAACATTTGGTGCCAACGCAAGAGAATCGTTGTACCCGGCCCATTTGTTGCTAATATAGGAGGTCCCCATGATCGATATCGGCCCGAACCGAGGTTACAGAAAATGACCCAACCGCCCAAGAATCTCCAGACCATCGAGTCTCACATCCTGGACCTTCAGGAATTGCACCCGAGCGCCAGTGGCGAGTTCACCGGCCTGCTCAACGACATCACCTTCGCCTCCAAGGTGATCAGTCGCGAGGTCCGCAAAGCCGGGCTGGTCGACATCCTCGGCGAGACCGGTGATGAAAACGTGCAGGGCGAGGTGGTGCAAAAACTGGACGACTATGCCAATAACGTATTCATGCGATGCCTCGGCACCAAAGGCCAGGTCAGCATCATGGGCAGTGAAGAAGTCGCTGAGCCGATCTTTCCCGATACCAGCCAGGGCTCAGGCACGTACATCGTGGTCTTTGATCCGCTGGATGGCAGCTCGAACATCGACGTGAATGTTTCGGTGGGCACCATCTTTGGCATCTGGAAAAAGAAAAACCGACTGGCCAACGTGGGCCCCGAAGATGTCCTGCAACCGGGCCGCGAACTGGTCGCCGCCGGGTATGTCATCTATGGCTCCAGCACCATGTTCGTTTACTCGGCCGGACACGGCGTCCACGGGTTCACCCTCGATCCAAGCATCGGGGAATTTCTACTCAGTCACGAGAACATCAAGACGCCGTTCCGCAGTTGCATTTACTCGGTCAATGAAGCCTATGAGCCGAAGTGGAGCCCGGAAGTGCGCGAAGTACTGCGGCAATTGAAATACGGCCGCGACACCACCTCCACGCGCAAGGACGCCCCCGGCAAAGGCGCCGGCATGACTGCTCGCTACATCGGTTCGCTGGTCTCGGATTTCCACCGCAACCTGCTCAAGGGTGGCGTTTACCTGTACCCTCCGACCCTGGAAAAAACCGAAGGCAAGTTGCGCCTCATGTGCGAGGCAGCGCCTTTGGCCTACATCGTCGAGAACGCCGGTGGCTACGCCAGCGATGGGCACCAGAGTATCCTAGACATCACCCCCACCACGCTGCACCAGCGGGTGCCGCTGTACATTGGCAGCCGGGATGATGTCTTGTGGATCGAAAAAATGATTGCCGAAGGGGAATCTTCGATCTGAGACCAATTGCTCTCATAGAAAAAGGGCGACCCGAGGGTCGCCCTTTTTTCATGCTCGGAACCGATTCTCAGGCAGGCTGATGATCAGACTTGAGGGTCCATTTGCTTTTGCAAACCCTTGGTCTCAACAACCAGACCCAAAGCGGAGTTCTTGCATCGCGGACGGTGCGGTTTGCCCGCCGGAATAAGAATCGCTTCGCCCTGCCGGACTTCTTCCTCGCGGCCGTCGATTTCCACCACGAGGCTGCCTTCCAGAATGTACACGAATTCGTCCTGGTCGTGGGTGTGGGTCACATAGTCACCACTGTACCGCACGATAAAAGCGTGGTGGCTGTCGTCAATATCCGTCACTTCAACGGGGCGAAAAACTGAGGTCAGGCCACGGGCCATCTTGAGAACGGAATGCTTGGACACCTTCGAACGCTCCTTTTGGGTTCCAGTCGCGGTCAATTGCCAACCGCTAGTTTCCTACGGATTCGCTTTCATTC
>JADGEP010000251.1:0-4469 GCA_016744275.1 Candidatus Krumholzibacteriia bacterium
CCAACCGCGCCATTTCAGAGGCGAAAAAGGCGGGCGAAGATGCCACCGCCGCCATCGCAGCGATGAAGGAAGTTTCGGGCCGGGTCAAGGAATTGAAGGCCACGGCAGATACCCTCGAGGCTGAAGTCAATGAGTTGTACCTGCGCATTCCCAATATCCCGCACGAGTCGGCTCCCGAGGGTGGCGAAGAGAACAACGAGTTGATCCGCACTTGGGGCGAAGTGCCTGAACCCGCTTTTGAGATGGTGCCGCATTGGGATCTGGGCGCCGAGTTGGGCATCCTTCATCCCGAGCGTTCGGCCCGGATGTCCGGCAGTGGGTTTGCCTTGTTGTCCGGCGCTGGTGCCCGCCTGGAACGCGCCCTGATCAATTGGTTTTTGGACATGCATCTGGAGCAGGGGTACACCGAATACAGCGTGCCTTTTTTGGTCAACCGCACGGCCATGACGGGCACTGGTCAACTGCCCAAACTTGCGGACGACATGTACCATTGCCAGACGGACGACTTGTTTTTGATTCCCACCGCCGAGGTCTCGGTGACGAACGTGCACATGAAAGAGACCTTGGATGCGGCGGATCTGCCGCTGAAGTATTGCGCGCTGTCGGCCTGCTTCCGGCGCGAAGCCGGGGCGGCGGGCAAGGATACCCGCGGCCTGTTGCGGGTGCACCAATTCAACAAGGTTGAGATGGTGAAATTCTCGACCCCGGAAACTTCCTGGGACGAACTGGAGGCTTTGACCGGCGATGCCGAAGAGCTCTTGCAGAAGTTGGAACTGCCCTACCGCGTGCTGGCTTTGGCCACGGGCGATTTGAGCTTCGCTGCCGCCAAGTGTTATGACTTGGAAGTCTGGTCAGCAGGCGTGGGCACGTGGTTGGAAGTATCGTCCTGCAGCAATTTTCTGGATTTTCAGGCACGTCGCGCGGGCATCCGCTACAAAGGCGCCGATAGCAAGGGGTTGGTACATACCATCAACGGTTCGGGACTGGCTTTGCCGCGCGTCATGGTGGCCATTATGGAAAATTACCAGACCCAGGATGGCCGCATCCGGGTGCCGGCTGTGCTCGTGCCCTACCTGGGTGGCCAGGAGTACATCACCTGATGCTGGACCTTTTGCGCAGAACAGTTTTCCTGGGCCTGCGTCGCCGCTATCTGTTCAACATTTACCTGCTGCTCGGCAGCATCAGCATTGTTGTGGTCACCACGGTGTTCACCTTCAAAGTCAGCAAGAGCGTGGAGCGGCAGAGTTTTCTGACGACCCAGTTGTTGTCCGGTGTGGCCAGTCGGCTGGTCAAGGCCGAGAACCTCGAGGGCATCCAGCCCATCATTGAGATCATCAACGAGAACGAAGTGCCGTTCATCATGACGGACAATTCGGGCCGGCCCCTGATGTGGAATGCGCCGGTGATCGGTGTGCCGGTGCCCGACTATCAGATCCTGCTGCGGGAGAACATGTCTTCGCCCAGCAATCCGGTCGTGCTGGAGATTCTTTCGCTGGCCGCAGGCTACGATCAGGATCAGGAACCCTTTGCCATCGTGGACGAAGAGGGTGCCCGGGTGGGGACTCTGCACTACGGGCGGTCGGCCCTGAGCCAACGCCTGCGCGTGATGCCTTATTTGGAACTCATGGTGATGGCGCTGTTCTTCCTGATTATCCTGTGGGCCCTGCAAAATAAGAAGGACGCCGAACAACAGGCCCTTTTTGCGGGCATGTCCAAGGAGACGGCTCATCAGTTGGGCACGCCGCTGACATCGATCATGGGCTGGGTGGCCTTGTTGGAAGACCGTATGGGCAAGGAAGAGGATGTGCTGGTCGAACTGAATCGTGATGTGGACCGTTTGAGCATGGTCTCGGCCCGGTTCAGCCAGATGGGCTCATTGCCCAAATTGGAAGATACGGATCTGGTTGAGGTTGTCGAAGACACCGTCAATTACTTCCAGCGGCGGTTGCCGCATTTGGGTGGTCGGGTGCAATTGCGGAGCGAGGGAACTGTTTCGAACCCCGTGGCCTTCAACCGCGACCTGTTGGGCTGGGTGCTGGAGAATCTGCTCAAAAACGGGATTGATGCCCTTGTCGATGGCAAGGGCACCATCACTGTCCGGCTGGAGAACGAGGCCGAGGGTGGCGTGAAGATGCAGGTGACCGATACGGGCAAGGGCATCCCCGCCCGGGACACCGCCAAGATCTTTGAGCCGGGATACACCACCAAAAAACGGGGCTGGGGCATGGGGCTGGCGTTGGTCAAACGCATCGTGACCCAATACCATGCGGGACGGATCAAGGTCGAGTCCACCAGTCAACATGGAACCACTTTTCTGGTCACTTTGCCGCCGGCAGCGAGCGCCATCGCGGACCAAAACTGAGACAAAATTCAAAGGAGCCTTACGTGGCTTTCAATATTCTCTGGGTTGATGACAATATCGAAGAACTGCGCAGCCATGTGATGTACCTGGGTGAAAAAGGGTATGAAGTCACCGGCGTGACCAACGGCCTGGACGGCCTGGCAACCTTGCGTGAAAAAGACTTCGATGCCGTGCTGCTGGACGAAATGATGCCGGGCATGGGCGGCTTGGAAACCCTGGAGGAGTTGCGCAAGATCAACGCCCACATCCCGGTGATCATGATCACCAAGAGTGAGGCCGAGGACCTGATGACCCGCGCCATCGGCAAGCGCATCGACGACTATCTGGTGAAACCGGTTTCGCCGCTCCAGATCCTGTCGGCGTTGAAGCGGCAACTGGAAGCCCGCAAATTGACGGGCGAAGAGGTCACCCGCGGTTACATGAGCAACTTCATGGCGCTCAGTGATCGCTTTGGCGCGGCCAAGTCGCCCAAGGCCTGGGAAGACATCTATTCCGATCTGGTGACCTGGAGCCTGGACCTTTTTCAGTTCAGTGATCATGGCCTATTGGAAACCCTGGACGACCAGTATTCGGCGGCCAACCTGGCCTTCGCCAAATACGTGCGCAAACACTACCAAGACTGGGTCAACGCCGATGGCGCCACCGGCGTGGGTGACGGGGCTGACGAAGTGATCGAAGCGCCACTGTTGAGCCCGCGGGTGTTCGAAGATTGGGTCGCGCCTGAAATTGAACGCAGCCGGCAAGTTTTCTGGATCGTGATCGATTGCATGCGGGAAGACCAATTGCGCATCATCGAACCCCTTCTGGAGAAGTTCTACCACATGGAGCGCCGGCGCTATTGGTCGCTGCTGCCCACCGCAACACCCTACGCCCGCAACGCCCTTTTTTCAGGGCTGTACCCCTTGGATATCGCCGAAGGTTATCCCCAATGGTGGATTGGACCGGCGGATCACCAAGGCAGTCGCAACGCCCACGAAGGCGATCTTCTGGACGAGTTGCTCAAACGCACGGGCAGTCCCGCTGCGGGCAGCAGCCGCTACTACAAGGTGTCCGACGAACGGGATGCCGACTTGCTGCACCGCAATCTCGGCAGCCTGGGCGATACCCGCCTGGTGGCCGGGGTGTACAACTTCCTGGACATCATGGCCCACGGCCGCAGCCAAAGCCGAATCCTGAAAGAACTGGCGCCCGATGAAGCAGCCTTTCGCACCCTGATGCGTTCCTGGTTCGAGCACTCGAAGCTGTACGATGTGCTGAAAAATCTCGCCCGCCGCGATTGCACGGTGATCCTGACGACGGATCACGGTTCGAAGCTGTGCCAGCGGGCGGTTCAGATCCGCGGCAACAAGGATACCAGCAGCAACGTGCGCTACAAATTTGGCGACAATCTGGGCGTGGATGAAGACAAAGTGTTCTTCATGAAGGATCCTGAAAAATTCCGCCTGCCGCCGCAGAGCACCATCGAAAACTACGCCATCACGACGGATAATTATTACCTCGTGTATCCGACCAATTTTCATGAGTACGAACGCTTGTACCGCAACAGTTTCCAGCACGGCGGGATCAGTCTCGAAGAGATGATGTGCCCGTTCGTGGTGATGCGGCCGAGGTAGTCTGTTGGCACCTGGCGACCACAAATTGCCTTTGGCAGAATCGTTCACTCACTGTGCCACGGCCCATAGTGCTGCGGAAACGGGTGCTCTCGGGCGGAAAATAGCAGGCCTTCTGCAGGGGGGCGAAGTCTTGCTTCTACACGGCGACCTGGGGGCGGGGAAGACTTGCATCGTCCAGGGAATCTGCGCCGAGTTGGCTACTGACGGAGAGGTCGTTTCACCCACCTTCACCTTGGTGAACACTTATGTCGGTCGTTTGACGGTGCATCATCTGGATTTTTATCGGGTCGAGCCAGGTCAGGACCTGACCGACATTGGCGTGCCCGAGCTGTTGGACGACATCTGGGATGGACACGCCATCGGCTTGGTCGAGTGGCCGGGACCATTGCAGCTGGAATTGGGGGACGGTCCCCGCTTCGAATTGCTGGCCGTGGTGGGCCCATTGCCCGATCAGAGAACCTGGCATCTGCGTGCCGAGCCGGAAGTGTCGGCCG
>JADGEP010000251.1:4479-6013 GCA_016744275.1 Candidatus Krumholzibacteriia bacterium
CTTTTTTCACCTAAAGGAAGCCCCGCGTGCTGAACCTTGCCTTCGATACGGCCACTAAAAATGGCCGCTTCGCCCTGGCCGATAGCGATCAGTTGTTGGCCTATCGCCCCTTGAATGTTTCGGGCAGTTACGCCGACGCGCTGTTGCCGGTTATCCAGGAAATGTTGGCCGATGAAGGCCGCAGCCAAAACGAATTGTCGGGCATTGCGGTGACCATTGGGCCCGGCAGTTTTACTGGCGTGCGCATCGGTGTGGCCACGGCCAAGGGCTTGGCCTGGGGCCTGGGATGCCGCCTGGTGGGCATGACTTCATTGGAGGCCATGGCCGGAGCCCTGCTGGCCGAACACCCCGAGGCCAAGATGGCCGTGCCGGTGTTGGACGCTCGCCGGGGTGAAGTGTTCAGTGGTGTTTATGTCCGCCAAGGTACCTGGGTGCGCGCGGTGGCCGAGCCGGCAGCCGGCAAGCCTGACCAGTGGTGGGGTAAAATTTGCGCTGAAGTGAGTGATCCCAACACCCCGGTTTACGGAGGTGATGGCACCGCTCTGCTGTTGGGGCAGGGAGAGGATCTGCGTCCGGAACTGCGAGGCATCGGCGAACCGGCGTTGCGGCGCTGGTCGTCGTCACATCCGGCCACGGCGGCGGCTTTGGGGGTGGCCATGAGTACGGCTGATTTGCCGGAGACCCATGCTTTCACTTTGGTGCCCGAGTACATGCGGGTGTCCGATGCTGAAGTGAAGCGTCGACTGGACCTGACCCCAGCCAGCCCTTCCGATGAAATCACGTCCTATCACAGCCAGCGACCTGGCCATGACTGACAGTGCATTGATCGAAGTGAGGGCGGGGCGACCAGAAGATTTGCAGGCTGTGGTGAAGCTTGAGGTGCGCTGTTTCACCGACCCGTGGCCACCGGCAGCGCTGTTGGGCGAGTTGACCCCGGATATGTTGCGGATGCCGCTGGTTTTGGAATTGGACGGCGTCCTGCGGGGCTACCTGATGGGCTGGCTGGTGGTGGACCAGTTGCACATCCTGAACTTCGCCACGGACCCGGATTTCCAGCGCCGAGGGCTGGCCGGCACCCTGTTGCGGGAAGCGGCCCGGCACGGGAAAGAACTGGGTATGGAAGAGTTCACCCTGGAAGTTCGGCAAAGCAATACCCCAGCCCTGAACTTCTACAAAAAGCACGGATTTCGGGAAACGGGTGTTCGTCCGGGCTATTATGTGGACAATGGCGAAGACGCCATCATCATGGCTTGTCCTCTGGGGCCGGTCCTGGCGCAGGAATAATTGTTGTAACCGGTGCCGAATTGGGACTAATTTAGCAGGAAATTCGAACGAATTTCATTTTTCAGCCAGGGCCCGCCGGGTCGTGGCCATCTCGCAACCTGGGAGGACGCCGTGTCCTGGTTGACACAGGCCGCCAAGGGCATCAAGGCCCTGACCAGTCAGAAGAAGGACATCCCGGACAATTTGTGGCGCAAGTGCCCGCAATGTTCCGAGATTCTTTATCATCGTGAACTGGACCGCAACCTGTGGG
>JADGEP010000252.1 GCA_016744275.1 Candidatus Krumholzibacteriia bacterium
CTGGTTGGCGAGAAAATCGGTCCGTACCGCCTGCTCGAACCCATCGGCGAAGGCGGCATGAGCGTGGTCTATCTCGCCGAGCGCACCGACGGCAACTACGACGCCCAGGTGGCGGTGAAATTGCTGCGGCATCCCGGGCGCAATTCTGAACTGGGCCGGCGCTTCCGCCTGGAACAGCAGATTCTCGCCAACCTTGAGCATCCGAACATCGCGCGTATTCTCGACGGCGGTATCAGCGACAGCGGGTGGCCCTATTTGGTGATGGAGCATGTCGCGGGCCAACCCTTGGTGGCCCACGCCAAGGGGCGTTCTCTCAAAGAACGCCTGACGTTGTTCCGGGATGTTTGCGCCGCGGTGCAACACGCCCACAGCCACTTCATCGTGCACCGCGATCTCAAGCCATCCAACATTCTGGTGACGGCCGCGGGCGAAGTGAAGCTGCTGGATTTTGGCATCGCCAAACTGCTGGACGAAAGCGGCGCCACCCCGGAAGCGACCATGCCCCTGACGGGCACGGGCCTGCGCCTGATGACGCCCGAGTACGCGGCGCCCGAACAAATCCGCGGCGAACAAATCACCACCGGCACCGATGTGTACGCCTTGGGCATCCTGCTCTATGAACTGCTCAGTGATCGGCGCCCTTACGATTTGACGGATTGCAGTCCGGCTGAAGTCGAAAAGCGCATCTGTGAGACGGATCCGGCGCCGCCGGGATCATCCGACCCGGATCTCGATACCATTTGCCTGATGGCCTTGCGCAAGGAGCCGGCCGCTCGCTATGCCGGCGCGGGGGAAATGGCGGCGGACCTGCAACGGTTGGCCAGCGGGCTGCCCGTATTGGCGCGGCCTGCCACGGTTGGCTACCGAGTGAGCAAATATGTGCGCCGCAATCGGGTGGTGGTGGCGGCGACTTCGCTGGTGGTGGCTCTTTCCCTGGCCTTTGGCGTGTCCATGGGGTTGCAATCGGCAGCCACGGCGCGGGCGCGGGACGAGGCGCAGTCCGAGGCCCTGCGTGCCGGGGCGGTGTCTGATTTTCTGCTCGACCTGTTCCGCGCCTCGGATCCGCGCAACGCCGGGACGGACAGCTTGCAGGTGCGCGACCTGCTCGAACGCGGCGTCGCGCGGGCCGAAGCGTTGGCCGATCAACCGGACCTGCAGGCTGACATGTTGTTGGTGATGGGGCGGGCTTATACCCGGCTGGGGCAGTTGCCCCGGGCTGAAGAAGTGCTGCGCCAGGGGCTGGCCGTTGCGGTGGGAACGCGGGCACGGGATGAGCTCACGGCGACGGGTCTATTGAATGAACTGGCGTCGAACCTGGAGGGTCAGGGTGAGCTGACCAAGGCGCTGGAGGTCAGTGATGAAGCGGTGGCTCGCCGCAAGGTTCTGATGGGTGATGGCGCTGCCGAGACCGCCATGGTCATGAGCACGCAGGGTGGGATTCTGGCGAAACTTGGCCGCCATGATGAGGCCGACAGCGTCTTGTCCCAGGCGGTCGCGGTGCTGATCGAGCGGCTTGGTCCGGATAGCTCCGATGCGCTGAACGCCCAGAACAGTTGGGCCGATGTGCGCATCCGGACCGGCGATTTCAACACGGCCCGGGACCTGCAGGAGTTGGTATTGGCCGGCCAGCGCCGAACCCTCGGGTTGGATCATTTGGACGTTTCCAAAAGTCTGAACAATTTGGCGGTGATCTACCGGCGACTTGGAGACCTGCCGCATTCCGAGCAGATGTACCGAGAGTCCATCGCGATCAAACGGCAGATCTATGATGGGTCGCATCCGGACATCGCCCGCAGTCTGGGCAATTTGGCCATCGCCGTGGGTATGCAGGGGCGTTACGACGAGTCCGAAGAGCTGTTTCTGGAGGCGCTGCACCAGTCGGAGGAGTTGTTGGGGACCGAACACCCCAGTCTGGCCAAGAACTGGAACAATTTGGCCGTGCTGAGGAGCAAACGCGGCGATTCCGCGGGGGCGGTCGCCTATTCCGAGCGTTCCGTGGCGATCGGCCGGCAGGGAGACGCACAGTCAGAACTGATTGGCTACCTGGCCAACCTGTGCATGAATCAGGATTCTGCGGGAATGCCTCAGGAAGCTCTGCGCAGTGGGGAAGAGGCCGTGGAGATTGCCAATCGCATGTTGGCCGTAGATAACCCCAACCGCATTATTGCCGTGAATGCCCTGGCTCAGGCACAACTCGGCGCCGGGCAATTGACTGCAGCCGAAGAAACGCAGATTGAAGGCGATGGATTATTGCGCGAAAGGCATGGCGACAAGCACCGTTCGATCGCCACATCCGAGTTGCGCTTGGGCAGAATCTATCTGGCCCAGGGCCGCACACAATTGGCGGTGGAGACTTGCGAGCATGCCGTCGCGTTGCGGCGAGAATTGCTGAATGCGGACCACCCTCGGCTGGCCGTGGCTTTGCACCATTGGGCCCTGGCTCTGATTGCGTCTGGCGACCGCACCGCCGCCGCCGAGGCGCTGACCGAGGCGGTGCGAATCCGCGAGGCCAAATTGGGCCCCGAGGCGTCGTTGACGGTGGCGAGCCGCGAGATTCTGGACTCTTTAACACCCTAAATCGGCCATTTCAGACCATTTTTGCATATTTAAGATAAATCCGGACAATTCGCTTCCGGATTCGCCTGCCCATTCCGTACTCCCTTGATAAGAAGAACTGTGTTTGACGATCTGCGATCTCGGAGGTGCAGCGATGCGGGCCCGACTTTTGATGATATTTTTGCTGGCGGTTGTGCTGTCGGCCTCGGCTGCGGCGACCGTCGTGACCCCGGATTACACCGTGCGGCTGGAAGGCCCGGCGCCGTCAGTGGCTGATGGCGAGTCGTACACTTTGCCGGTCAGCTTGTACGTGCGCGACGACTTGGTTTTTTATGAACTGCGGCCGGTGATTGGCAAATCCGGGGAGGACCTGCGAGTCGTCGAAGTCGCGTCCAAATCGGCTGAGCCCGAGCCGGAAGGATTCCGGCGTTACAGCTTTGAGATCAGCGGCGTCATGCGTTCGGGCACGACACCGGTGCTTTCGCTCGACATGGCCCACGGCGAAGAACGGTTGGCGGTTGATTTTGGGCGCAGCGGGTTGGCCCCGCGGCAAGTACCCAATCAGCCCCGTTCGTTGGATGCCGCGGCGTATGCACAACCGCTGCCCACAATGTCGGTCCGCTCGCAAGCCAAAGCCGTGGGCAAAGCCGTCCGCACCGTCCAGGTGACCGGACGACTGCTCACGGAAATCCCGGCTGAAGAAGAAGGGGGAACACCGCGCATCGAGGGCGTCGATGGGGCCACGGTCAAGGTCATGCAACCGGTGTTCTTTCTGGACGACAATACCCTCGGTGAAGACGTTTCCGATGTGAACGGCGACTTCACTTTCACCTTCGACCTCGACGGCATCCAGGACATCTACGTCAAAGTCGAAGCCGCCAATGGCACGGCCGTCAATATTGGCACCGGCGATTTTTTCTCCACTTATAACGAGCAGATCCGCTACAACAATTTTTCCGGCACAAGCATTGATCTCGGCAATTTGGTTTGGGAGGGCGACTTTAACGTGGCCCTTTTCACAACGATGGTCCTCACCCGCATCCATCGCATGGCGTCGGGCGGCGGGTATGTGCCAAGCCGGGTGCACGTCCGCTATCCCGATGATTTCCGCTCCGTCTCATGGTATTTCCCGACCGGGGGACTGGAGGGCATTCATCTGACGAGCGGCAGTGCGTTCCGGTGTGGCACCCTGCTTCACGAATACGGACACCACTTTGTCGGCCAGTTCGCCAATCAGGTGTCTCCCCCTCACTATTGCAACGGAGTCTGCGAGCCGGACGGCTCCTGCGGTCACTGCAATTGGTGCGCCGAGACCGAGGCCACGGCGTGGAGCGAGGGCTTTCCCGACTTTATCAGTTGGTCGGCGGCAGAGAGCTTTGCCGATACCTACGGCTGGGAACTGCCACACTCGCGCAGCACCGAGAAGTTGTTCCTGTGCGACGAACCCGGCGGCGAAAGCGTGCCGCGCCGGGTCGAGGGAAATGTGGCTGCTTTGTTGCAGGATCTGGTTGATGGCGACAACGAAAACGACACGTTGCTGGATGCTATCTCGTCAGACCGGACCACGTTCTCGACAGATCTCATATTTGACGTAGCGACCATGCGGGGCCCCTCGACCAGCTATGACTTTGTGCGCGAGTGCGCGGCCGAAATTGAGTCCCGGATTGGATCTGGCTATACGGAATTCGACTTGGCCAACTACTGGTCGACCGTGCGCAACAATGGCCTGGCGGAAGATGATGTGCCTCCTTCGGGGCCGACTTCGGCCACCTCCTCCACCCACGGCCTCGGCGTTGCTTCGGCCAACGCACAACCGCTGCTCACGATCACCGGCGCGACCGACGACCTGACCGGGGTGCAGGGCATGTACGTCACGATGAGAGACGCGCCTGGCGACCCGGTGGCCGGAGGGGTCAATTTGGTCGGGGAGACCGCACTGTGGCCAACGCCGCTTTCGGAGGGCACCTGGTACGCCAACTTCAAGAGCCTCGATGGCGCCGGAAACCGCTCCTCTGAGTGGGTTACTTACGGCCCGATCGTGATCGACAGTCCCCAGCCGGTGGATCTGGAAGCAACGCAGGACTTGTTCTGGGAGGGACCGCTTGTGGTGCGCGATGCGCCGGATGGCACGCCAACGGCTGTCGGGTGGCCGGCGTCTATTGCTCCGGGCGACGTTTGGGCCAACGTGCTGCTCCGCAACGCGAGTGCGGGTACCGGTGTTGTCGATTCGGTGACAGTCCGCATCGAATTGGCGGGCGTGGCTGTGGCCAGCAAGCGGATTGAGGTGGGGACCCTGACCCCCGATGGGCTGGTCGCGGTGAACAATATCGGGCCTTTCTTTCTCCCGCCTGGGCGGCACCTGGTCGCAGCGTTCATCGACACCGATCACGACGTCGCTGAGTTGGACGAAACCAACAACGTGGTCGGTGCTGAGATCATCGGTGTACCGCTGACGTTGAGCTACGGGAACTGGGCGGATTTGCCACATGCGGGAGGCGCGACTGCAGGCAGCAGTGACGTGGGGCACCCTGTGAGCAATCGGGCCAGCGCGCGTCTGAACCTGACGACGGACTACACGTTGGTCACTCTGTGGCCGGATGTGGCCACCCATAATATTAGCCTGACGGCCCATGTGCCGGTCGATGGTGTCCTGGCCGGTCCTGACGCATCCGTTGGCATTAATGCAAGAGAAACCAGGGCCTGGCGGGCCTATCAGGTGCTCAATCGACCTCAGTGGCAAGCTTCGCACGGCAGCACCACAGTTGAATTGGGCGCAGCTGCGGCCCCGCCCGGGGAATCGAATTTGGACAATATGCGGCTGCGGGCTAATGCACCGGAAGTCACCCTGAACATCCCGGCGGATGAAGAGGACCGGGCGATTCCCATCCTGGTGAAGGTCGGCCCCGGCTTGTTGGGATATTTGGACGTGGCGGTCGACGCGACCTTTTCACGGCACAATTCCCGCAAGAGTTTTCGAGCCGACTGGTTTGCCGGCGACACGGCAGTAGCCAGAGTGAGGGACCGGTATCCTACCGCACAAACGGTCTCGGGTGAAACGGCTCGGTTCTATCCGTACGTTGGTGCCGGCGAATATCTGTTGGTATTGATGAATTCAGGACAGTACCCCACCAATCGCACGGACATCACCGGCCAGGTGCGCATCACTTTTCAACAGCGACCCGAGCTGCATCTGCCGGAAGAGGACCCAATCTGGGACGTCAGCCTGCTGCCGTCCGTTTTCGAAACCCAGGACGACACTTTGCGATTCCCCACCGAATTGTTGGGCGACGTGTCGAACACCTTTGTCAATTTTTCGGTGGTCAATACAAGCCAATTCGATTCCGGAGCCGTGGCGGCGTTTGTCGAGTTTGGCGGCCAACCCTATCAAACTTTGAACCTGGGCAGCATCCCGAGCAACGGCCGCATCGAGTACCGCTCACCCCTGGCG
>JADGEP010000253.1 GCA_016744275.1 Candidatus Krumholzibacteriia bacterium
GAAATAGACAATATCATCGTCGCCAAATCCCAGCTTGCGGCGCCATGCGGTCTCGGCTCCAGGCTTGAAGACTTCAAAATCCACTCCCCACAATACGCGGAAACTGGTTTCCGGATGGGAGCCCAAAGTGGCGCTCACTTCCAGGATGTCCGCCGAGTCGCCAGTCAGGGCATCGCAACTGCCGAGCGCCTTGCGGGCCAGCCATTTCTTCAGGGAATTTTCGAACGGGGTCACGTACACGTCGTCGCCCCAGACCGTCAGCACGTTGGGATGCACGCCGCTGAAGTGTCCCCAATAACCATAGCCCGTCAGGAAGTGGGTGTTGAGCAACTCGGGCTGCAACGAGGCCAGGATCTTTTTCACTTTACGCAGGGAAAAAAGATACCGCAGAGGTTTGGGACCAAACCCGGCCCGGATGTCATGCACGGTCACGCCGGGCACTGGTCCCGGTTGCACTGTCAGCAGGTGACACTCGTGGCCACGATCAGCAAACCACCGAATCCAGCGCTCGGTATGGATGTGGCGGCCGATGGAAAGGAAAGCCAGGCGCATGATCCCCTCCGGGGTGGCCTTGGAAGACGGGATCCAGCGGGCCAGTATGCAGGTGGTGCCGGGAGCCGGGATCGAACCGGCACGGAGCAACGCTCCGAGGGATTTTAAGTCCCTTGCGTCTACCAATTTCGCCATCCCGGCACCGGGATTTAGGGAATAATGCGGAGGCGCCCTGACTCTGTCAATCAAACTGTCAGCGTGACCGCTGACTCTCCAACCCGCGACCGAATCGCAACAAGGCCAGGACCTCTATCCAGGCATCATCGGAAGCCAAAAAAAACCAGCCCCAGGAAAAGCAATTCCCAAGACCGGCTGGATATTTTGAGAATGAATGGAGGCGGCACCCAGAGTCGAACTGGGGATGACGATTTTGCAGACCGTTGCCTTAGCCACTTGGCTATGCCGCCCCTACTCACATCTTACGCGAGAAAGTATGTTGAAATTCGGGCGGAATGTCAACTCGCGCGCTCAGATTGGGCGAAAAAACACGCGCCCGCCAACACCATCTCACCCTGATCATATCGGACAGGAAAAAAAAATCGGGGAGCATCCGTAAGGATTCTCCCCGATTGATCTGGAGCGGGCAACGAGACTCGAACTCGCGACAGCTACCTTGGCAAGGTAGTGCTCTACCAGCTGAGCTATGCCCGCTCGAAAGGTCTAGGAGAGATAATGTCTGAACCCCGGGATGTCAAACCGAAATTCGATAGTTTTTTGGTTAAATCCCCACCAGTTCCCGATACAGATCGGCCGTCATGCCTGCCACCCGGTCCCAGCTATAGTGTTCAATAGCGTGGATTTGGCCCGCAGCGCCCAGCCGAGAGCGCAGAGCCTCGTCCGGAAGGGTTTCCACCAATTTCCGCTCCAGGTCCGCCGCGTCACCGCTGGCAAACAGCACCGCATGCCCACCGGCGGCCTCCACATTGGGCGGAATATCACTGACCAGGCAACAACGCTGGTAGCTCATGCCCTCCAGCAGGGTGATCGACAATCCCTCCAGAGTCGAAGGCAGAACCATCAACTCGGCATTGCTGAACAATTCGTCTAAAATGGGGCCGTGCACGTATCCCAGGAAATGCACTCCGGCGGGCGCCGACGCTTTCAATTCTTCGACGTAACGCGGGGTGAATCCGGCGTCGCCAGCGATCACCAATTCGTACTGCTGGCGGACCGCAGTCGGCAACCGGCGCCAGGCTTCGAGCAGCAGGTGGCAGCCTTTCTCAGGCACCAACCGCCCCACGAACAAGGCGTACTTGCCTTTCACGCCGGCCTGGCGCAACAGGTCTGGCTGGCGATACACAGGCGGCACGATGCCATTGGGGATGTAGGTGGTCGCCTCCTTGTGCTGGGCCAGGTAGTGGGCCCGCAGGGCCTTGGAAACCACGATCGTACCTGAAGGCGCCCGCACACTGGCCGCCTCACCCAGTTTCAGGATCCGACTGGCCACCGGCCCCCATTTGTCCCGTTGCCAGTCCAAGCCATGCACCGTCACGACGGTGGGTTTGCCGCGCAGGACCCTGGGGATGCCCGCCAGCATACCTGGCCCCAGGGCGTGGTAGTGCACCAGGTCAACCTGACGGAAGAGCACGTCTGCGGTCGAGACGATAGTGTGAGAGATGGCGTCCAGATGCTTGGTGGGAATGCTGGGCAGACGACGGACCTGAACACCGTCCAGGTCCGTTGAACCGTTCATCTGGCTGTAGTGGGGCCGACTGTAGATGTCGACTGTAATCCCCAGACCAGGCAGCCGGGTTGCCAATTCAGCCACGTGCTTTTCGATTCCGCCGTGGACAGGCGGGTACCCCTTCTGGCCAATCATGGCCACACGCAAGGGGCGCTCTGAAGCAGTGTCGTGCCGGGACCCGTCTGTCAATCGATGTCCAATCCGTCGGTCCCGACCCTACTGGATCAGGTTTCGAAATTCAGATCTACGCGCCGGCCTTCTTCTTTCATCGACTGGCAGGCGCCTTCCAGGACCTGGACAACCTTTAAGCCATCCACGCCACTGCTCAGGGCCTTGGTTTTGCCACTGATCAGATCCAGGAAATGGCCAGTCTCAGCCTTGAGCGGCTCCAAGCCGTCCAGACGCGGTATGAAAACATCGCCCGCGCGGTAGAGCAACTGGAATTCGCCAAAAGTCTCATAATGCGGTTGCACATCCACACCCTTGTCGTACACCCGGATCTTCTCCGCCGGTGAGACGTCATCGTAGACAAGCATCTTCTTACTGCCGACAAAAGTGCAATTGCGGATCTTGTTCGGATCCAACCAGCTGACATGAATGTGGGCCAGAATCCCCCCAGGATACTCCAGGGTGACGAAGGCCACGTCTTCGATCTCCAGCTTGCGCTGCACGTAGCAGTGCCCCACGGCCGTCACGCTGACAGGGTCGGCACCGAACAGGAAATTCAGCATCGCCACATCATGCGGAACCAAATCCCACACAACGTTGGCATCCTTCTGGAAGATGCCCAGGTTCACCCGCGACATGTTGACATAGTACATGTCACCCAGTTCTCCGGCGTCCATCAGTTCCTTGATTTTGCGCACCGCCGGAGCGTACACAAAAGTGTGTCCAACCATGACCTGCAGGCCTCTTTTGGCCGCCTCGGCATTCAAGGCTTTGCAATCGTCACTGTTGGTCGCCATGGGTTTTTCCAGGAACAAATGCTTGCCCGCTTCGAGCACTTCCATTCCCAGTTTGAAATGGGTCGACATGGGAGTCGCCACCACGACGGCTTCGACTTCCGGATCCTTGAGGATCTCGTGATAGTCGGTCGTTTTGGTGGTGCCCGGGTAAAGCAGGCCCACCTGATTGAGACGATCCTTGTCGAGGTCAGAAATGTAGGCCAAATCGCATTCTGGCTGAGCATTCAGATTGCGAATCAAGTTTGGACCCCAATAACCACAGCCAATCACACCCGTCTTGATCATTTCCGAAACTCCTTGAAGTGGGACGAGGATGAGGATCTGCACCACCGATGGTGCAACCCAGAATCATTCTATCGTCAACATTGACCGGGACTTGAATGAGTATCCCAGATTGGTTACTCAATCAACCGCAGGCAAAAAAATCCAGGCAACACACGCTTGATGAAGCTGCCTGGATCGATAACCTGCGGCTTTTAGTAGCCTCCGGTCCCTTTGAGGACCACGGGAATAGTTTTCAGAAGAATTTTCAGGTCCAACATCGGCGACCACGAATTGATGTAGCGCACATCGAGGCGAACCATCTCCTCGAACGAAACCGAACTGCGACCACTGACCTGCCACAGGCCAGTCAAACCCGGCACGGCCTTGAGCCGTTCCATGTGCCAAGGTTGGTAGTTCTCGATCTCGTAGGCGATTGGCGGTCGGGGTCCGACCAGCGACATCTCGCCCTTGATGATGTTGAAAAGCTGGGGCAATTCATCCAACGAAGTGCGGCGCAGCAAGGCACCGATGGCGGTGATACGGGGATCCTTTTTGAGCTTGAAGACTTCTTCACCCTCATTGGAATCGGCACAGCCGCTTTTATCGCCGTTGATGAACATGGCCGCAAACTGCCGATGAATGGCGTCATCGCTGTTGTGGGCCATGGAGCGGAATTTGTAGAACTTGAACGGTTGACCGTCGCGACCGAGACGCTCCTGGACGAACAGGACCGGACCGGAACTGGACTGTTTCACCAGCAAAGCGATCAACAGCAAAACAGGTGATACAACCACGAGCATGGCGGTGGCCAGCAGGACGTCGACGGCGCGCTTGACGTGGCCGTAGGGTCCGTAATATCGGGTCGTGTCTGCAGGAATGAAGAGCTTCGGAGATGTTAAGGCGTAGTCGCCACTCACAACCGCAAAAGCTGCCGCGTCTTCCTTCATGGTGCACATTCTCCCTTTGCCAAAGCAAAGTTGATGTTTTAAGGACTGAAAGACAATGAACGCGTTAGCTTTGGGCCATCCGTACCTTTCGAGGCAAAAAATGAAGAGTTTGTTGTTGCAGGCGAATCAACACCCTTTCGAATCAACAACAGAACGGATTATAGCACGCATGATCAGATCACGTCCACCTCAAAAAGGATTTTTTTTGATGTCATCAGGTGGCAGAAATTAATCTTTTGCCTTTAAAGGGTGAAAAACCTATCCTGTTGGGGAAATTCTAGCTGACTATGTGCCCCTGGCCAATCCCTTCAAATGAGGGGTTTCGCCTCTGACCCATTCTTGGCCATATTGCGGAAACGCGTTGCTAGGAGGGCTATTGCCCTGAGAGGAGCTTACACATGGCTGACAAGACTCAGATCCAACCCGCAACCGGGAAACTCGGAATCCTGACCCCCGGTATGGGCGCAGTATCTTCGACGTTTGTCGCTGGCGTACATGCCATTCGCGCCGGCTTGCGCCTGCCCATCGGCAGTTTTACCCAAATGGGGCACATCCGGTTGGGCAAGCGCGCCGAAGAACGCCAGCCCCTGGTGAAGAACTTCGTGCCCCTGACCGAGCTGTCCGATATCGAATTTGGCGGTTGGGACATCTTCCCCGACTCCGTTTATGATGCCGCGGTCAACGCTGGTGTCCTGGAGAAGGAATTGCTGGATCAGTTGAAGCCCGAGCTGGAGAAGATCACGCCTATGACGGCGGTCTTCGACCAGTACTACGTGAAAAAGCTGGAAGGCACCCACGTTAAAAGCGGCACCAAATGGGAACTGGCCCAGGCCGTGATGCAGGACATGGAGAACTTCAAAAAGGAAAAGGGTTGTGACCGCCTGGTCATGGTCTGGTGTGGTTCAACTGAGATCTACCTGCAGCCGAGCGAGGTCCACCAGACGGTGGCAGCCTTCGAGCAAGGCCTGAAGGATGATCACAAAGACATCGCCCCCAGCATGATTTACGCGTATGCGGCCATCAAGATGGGCGTGCCTTATGCCAACGGTGCTCCGAACCTGAGCGCTGACTTCCCCGCCTTGGAAGAATTGGCCAAAGAGACCCGCGCCGGCACCTGTGGCAAGGACTTCAAAACGGGCCAGACCCTGATGAAGACCATCCTGGCCCCGGGCTTCAAGGCCCGCCAGATCGGCATCGCCGGTTGGTTCAGCACCAACATCCTGGGCAACCGCGATGGCGAAGTGCTGGATGATCCGGAATCCTTCAAGACCAAGGAAGAGTCCAAGCTGAGCGTGCTCGATACGATCCTGCAACCGGATCTGTATCCTGACCTGTACGGCGACCTCTACCACAAGGTGCGGATCAACTACTACCCGCCCCGTGGTGACAACAAAGAGGGCTGGGACAACATCGACATCTTTGGCTGGTGCGGACGCCCCATGCAGATCAAGGTCGACTTCCTGTGCCGCGACTCGGTGCTCGCGGCTCCGCTGGTACTCGACCTTGCCTTGTTCCTCGACCTCGCCGGCCGTGCTGGCATGGGCGGCGTCCAAGAGTGGATGTCCTTCTACTTCAAGAG
>JADGEP010000254.1 GCA_016744275.1 Candidatus Krumholzibacteriia bacterium
GTGAAGGCCTGGATGCTATTACCGGAACCGAAACTGCTGATGATGGCACAGAAGGCGAAGAACATTGCCATAGGTTTCCAGGACTTGCCCAAACCTTTTTCGATGTAATACATGGGGCCGCCGGAAGCGGAACCGTCGGGAAGGATGACCCGGTATTTTATGGCGAGGGTGCACTCGGCATATTTCAGGGCCATGCCAAAGACAGCCGTCACCCACATCCAGAACAGGGCTCCGGGGCCGCCGTAGTGCAAGGCCGTGGCCACACCCGCGATATTACCGATGCCCACGGTCGCCGAAAGAGCCGTCGTCAGGGCTTGAAAGTGCGAAAGGTCGCCGTCGTGGTTCGGGTCGTCGTACTTGCCGCGCACCACATCGAAGCCGTGGCGCAACCGCCGGATCTGGATGAAGCGCAGGGTCGCGGTCATGATCAAGCCGGTGACCAATAGCAGGGCCACCATGACGGGGAACGCACTGGGCCAACCCCATACGGTACCAGACAACTCGGAGGAAAAATCAGTCAGGGATTCCATGGAGGCCTTTCAGAAAAACACGGCTGGAACGGACGAGCCCTAACGAATACACGAACGGTGGGAGGAAAATCAACAGGCAAATGTGGGGATCAGGAACGGCGCAGGCTCAACAACAGGTGCAGATCATCTCGGCCGAAGACTTTGAAGACCGCCAGGGCAACCAAATACAACGCCAGCATGACCAGGCAGGGAATCAGAAAGGCGGTCCAACCTTCGTGCACCGGCAGGTAGCGCCAGGTGAGATGCCAGTCCGGAAAAAGCTGGCCCAAGCCCACAGCCGTCACGCCCCAGGCGCTGACCAAGGCCACGGTTGGTCCCAATAAAGAACGCATCACCGGGGCGCGCAATTCTGTTTGGCGCACATAGTAGTAGTGCAGCAGGAAACTGACAGACATGCTCGCGATCGTGGCCACCGAAGCGCCGAAGTAGCTGTAGCGGGGAATCAGGGTCGCGTTCAGTATAATGTTCATCAGCATCGAGCCCAGCCCGATGCGCACGAAGACTTTTTCCTGGTTGGCCGTGATCAACAGGCGGCTGAAAATGATGCAGGCCGCCTGCAAGGGCAGGCCCCAGATGACGATCATCATCACCGCCACCGAGTCCGGCGAATTCCCGTCTTCACTGAACCAGCCAACGATCGGGTCGGCTACGAACATCAGAAACAGGGTCAAGGGCAGGATCGCCACCATCACGTATCGCATGGAACGTTCGCCCAACCGGCGCGCGTCTTCGTCGGAATTCTGGCCGTAGCGGGCCAGGGCCGGGAACAGCGCCGTGCCAAACAGACCAGGCACGATAATCATGATATCCAGCGCCCGGTGCCCCAGGACATAAATGCCCGCCACCTTCTCACCGAGAATGGTGAACAGCATCAGTGTGTCGATTTTGTTGTAGAGAATACCGAAGGTCGTAGCCAGAAACAGGGGGAAGCCCAATTTCACCATGTCCATGATGGTGGGCAGCGGTCCGCCGTCCGGATCACGCCACTGCCAGGGGCCGGTGCTGCGCAACATCAGCGGCACCATCACCACCAACCGCACCAGGCGGCTGATGGCGTTGGACCAGATGACGCCCATCAGGCCGTAGCCCGCCTGCAGGGCGTAGATGGCCAGCACGTAATAGACAACCGCCGAGATGATCTGTCCGGTTGTCTGGTGCTGAACTTTTTCATGGGCCTGCAGCACCGCATCACAGGCCATGCTGGTCGACTCGACAAAAATGGCCAGCCCGGTGACCATGAAGGCTGTGGTTTTCAGGTCGTCAAAACCGAAGTAGCGCGTCCAAAGGAAAAGAAAGAGGTAGGCGGCTGCGCCCATGAGCCAGCGCAACTTCAGGACCGACCACATCAAGGGCAGGGTCATGTTCTTGCGGCGGGTGATTTCGCGGGTCAGCAGGGTGCCCAAACCAAAGTTGGACATGACCAAAAGAATCACCACGATATCGGTGGCCGCGCCCCAGATGCCGATGCCGTCGTCGCCGAGAATCGGCCACATCTTTTTGAAGACCAGCACACCCAAAGCCCGTCCGGCCAACACACCAAAGGTCAGCAGGACTGTGTTTTTGGCAATGGCGCGACTGGCTTGCAAGAGCGTGGTCTCCTAAAAAATCCGGTCTCTTAGAAAAATCCCCGCGTGATCGCCGTGATCACCGGGCTGCCGTCCCCGTTCAAATCCCAGGAAAAATCGATGCGCGCGATCTGGGCGTTGGCCGAACGTGTGGGTCCGAAGCGGATGCCCAGGCCGGCCTCATGCCGCGTGCCGTTGCTGCCGCGGTCTTCATCTTTCCACCAGGCGCTGCCACCGCTGTAGAACACCGCCGCGCCGACCCGCACCAAACCGGCCACTTCCCAAGGCATGGCTTTGCCCTGTTCAACATTCCACCGGACCAGATGGTCGCCTGCCATGCCGTCAAAGTCCAGCGTTCGCAGTCCCCGGTCCAACCCCAGGACCAGGGCGTTTGATCCCAGCAAGTTCCCCCCCTGGGCATATTCGCCAAAAACGCGCGTCACCCACGGGCTCATCTCGGCCCCGGATTTGTGGATCCACCCCACCACGCCGTCGTACTTGTAGCCCTGCACCGCCTTGCTGCCGGCGTCTCCACTGGCGGCGATTTCGGTCACCAGGAAACCCTGGCCCACCGGGAACCAACGGCGCGCCCAAAGCTCACCATGCCATCGAGATTCCCCCAAGCCGGTGGTCGAGCCCACGAAGCCGCCGGTGGGGCCAACCTTCAGGTCAACGGTCCATTCGGTGGCGATGTCTTCCACCGGCCCATACTGCCGGATGAACCGCGCCTTGGCCCAGCGACGACCCTGAGTGTGCACCCACAGGAAGGGGTTCACTTCGACTCCGGTTTCGCGGGCAAAAGGCTGGCCGGCCTGGTTCAACCACGACAGATCCAAAAACCGGTCATCCGACATTTCGACTTGGGTGAGGTCTTCGCGAAACAGTTTGTCGACCACGTCCAGGCCGCCGCCAAGGCGCCACACGCGCCCGATTTTTTCAGTCGAAAATCGCCATTGGAAACGGGCCTCTGCGCCCACCTCTTTGTAGTCCATCAGGGCGTAGAGTCGGTCTGGATTGCTGGCATCCAGGCCCGCCTCGCCGCCATTGCTCAAGTAGAAGCGCCGGCCATATTCCTGATTCCACACTTTGAATTCCATGCCCCAGGGATCGTCCAGTGCGTAGAAGGGGCGATTAAAAATGAGGCGCCGGGTGTGGCCGTCATCGCGTTGGGAATAGTCCAGGCCGAACCAAAAGCCCGCCTTGAAGAGGCGCCGCTGCCGATACCAGAGGTTCCAGAAACTGCTGTCCTCATCGGCGCCCACTCCTGCACCGGCGGTGACTCCATAACCCAGGAAATTGCCTTCAGAGGCCGAAACCTTCCAACGCTGGTCGCCGCCCGATGCCAAGGAGTAGGAAAAGGACGTGCGCAGGGTCCAGGCTTCGCGGGTGCTGACGAGCACCTTGACGCGCCCGTCGGCGGTGGTATCGACGGGCGTGACGCGCACGCTGTTCAGGAATCCCAAATTGCGCAGGATGCGTTCGGATTCGGCCAACTGCGCGGCGTCGTATACATCGCCGGTGTGGAAGAGCAATTCCCGGCGCACGACATGGTGCCGGGTATTAAAATGCAGCGTATTCATGCCGTGGCGCAGAAAACGCAGGGTGCCATTGGTATTTTCGACCTCGTCATCGCTGAAAATGCTGTTGGTCTGGATGACGATTTCGCCAATGGTCAATGGCGCTTCCGCTTCGTTGGCCACTGATGGCTGAATGAATACGCCCAGGCACCCAAGCCACATTGTCAGGAAGATGACAAGACGACTGGCAGTCCTGTCATTTTGGCGCATTTTTACTGCCAGCAAATGAGATCTCGACCAGCCGGTCACCGAGTAGGCTGAGTGGCTTTCATTTTTTATCATGTTGTCTGACAACAGTATACCAGCTCTTCTCGGCAGTTTATGGGGCTTCGGCACAGGGCTTGTATATGGGTAAGCGAACGAGCGGTGGACGCCTACCCTATCCGAATCATCGTCCAGGATGGCCCCACTTTTAACACAAGACGAACCGCGATGGCAATCCGGATAAATCGGCGCCATTGACACAGGAGGACACACCATGACGACCCTCATGCCCATGACCCGAGTGCTGGATGCCGCCTTCAAAGGCGCCATGGACAATTGCCACACCACTGACTACACCCACAACCTGACCCCCCGGGCCGATGTGCTGGAAAGCGAGACGGAATTCCGTCTGGTGCTCGACCTGCCGGGGGTCTCGTCTGAAGGCCTGGAGATCAACCTGGAAAAGCAGACCCTGATCGTCAAGGCCAGCAAAGAGACGCCGGTTCCCGAAGGCTTCGAGGTCAAGCGCCACGAACGGGCCAGCCAGGTTCAGTTCAGCCGCACTTTCAACCTGGGCAACTCGGTTGACGGCGAGAACATCTCCGCCAAGCTGGATGCCGGCGTCTTGAACATCACTTTGCCGAAGTCCGAAGCGAGCAAACCGCGACGGATCGAAGTGAAATAAAATGAGCGTGCTGTCGATCAGGCGACAGCAGCAAGGGCCGGGAGCAATCCCGGCCCATTTTTTTGCCACGAATCTAGGTGGACGAAGGTTTCCAACTGCGCCATAATTCCCCCCATGAAACTCATCACCTTCACGCAGGGGACAGATCCGCGACCCGGACTGGCCCTGAGCGAAACCGTTGGCATCGATTTGCTGGCGGCCGATCCGTCATTGCCCGGCAATTGGCATGTGCTGTTTGGGGATCTGAGCCCCGTCGGCCGCGTGCACCGGCAATACGTTGATCGTCTGGTCGAAATGGAAACCCTGATCGCCGCGGGCCAGGATTTGCCCATGCCCTTTGTGAAGCTGTGCGCGCCGGGTGCCATCGGCAACTCAGGCGCGGTGCTGCTGGCTCCGGTCATCCTGCCCTCCAAAATCATTTGTGTGGGCCTGAATTACCGCGACCACGCCGAGGAACAGAACAAGACCCTGCCGGCCAACCCGATGCTCTTCAGCAAGGCGCCCACCTGCCTGCAGGCCCCCGACTTTCCCATCAGCATTGCCGAAGACCTGACCCAGGTGGATGCCGAGGGCGAGCTGGCCGTGATCATCAGTCGCGCCGGACGCGCCATCAAGCGGGAGAACGCGGCCAGCCACATCGCCGGTTACACCTGCTTCAACGATGTCAGCGACCGCGATGCCCAGTACGCCGACCGCCAATATTTCCGAGGCAAGAGCATCGACACCGGCGGGCCCTGCGGCCCCTGGATCGTCACCCCGGATGAGTTGCCGAAGTTTGGCCACGGACTGAACATCCAATGCCGGTGGAACGGCGAGGTCATGCAGAAAAGCAATACCGAGCAGTTGATATTCCCGGTCGACCATTTGATCGCCTACGTTAGTAAGAATATGACGCTGTTGCCGGGCGACATCATCTCCACCGGCACGCCAGGCGGCGTGGGTGTATTCCGCGACCCGCAGGTTTTTCTGAAGCCGGGCGATACGGTCGAAGTGGAGATCGAAGGCATCGGCACCCTGCGCAATCCGGTGCAACGCTGGACGCCGACCGACTAGCGACTTCGCGGCTTTTGATCAAGCAAGGTCGGGTCTGCGAAAGACCCGACCTTGCATTTTTTTAGCAGCTTGGTGCGCCCGTCTTGCGTATTGCAGTCTCTTTCTCATCGGACAGCTAAAACATTGTCCCCACTGCAGGTCGGCAACTTTTTCCCCCTCTTTCAAACCCCTTGAATTGTTGAAGTTTTCGCCCCCTTCGCCCATTGCCCAGCGTGCCCCCTGAGGGTGGAACGCTCCTTGCCGTTTCCTGGGATAAGAGTCGCTACATCGGGCAGGACGCAAGACTCTGGAGGGGATTGCGTCCCAGACCGGGCTCACTCGCCCACCAACAGCAACACGGAGACGACACCATGATGGCAGCCAGTATC
>JADGEP010000255.1 GCA_016744275.1 Candidatus Krumholzibacteriia bacterium
GGGATTGGCGATGTCCTCGGGCCTTTGGCCCTGCGGATTTCGCCAATCCCACTGTGGGTGAAAAGCATCTGCCTGACCTGATGCAAGCGCGGGTGCGTGACCTCACGTTTGTAAACAAAGACACCGGCGAAATCCGCAGGGCCAAGGGCCCGAGGACATCGCCGGTGTCTTTGTTTACAAACGTGAGGTTAACCCACCCCCGCTATTTTGATTTTTCTTGCAGGTCGCCGACCCAGCCTTTGAACAGGACCAGCATGATTGGGGAGACCATGGCCACGATGGCAAAGATCAACCACATCGACTGGGGGTCGCGGGCACCTTCAGCCGGGCAGTAGCGCTGGAGCATCAGGCCCGAATAGAGCGGCACGATGACCTTGGTGAGGAACCAGGGGAACTGGGCCACACCCATGTAAGCGCCCGTGCGGCCTTCTGGGGCAATCTCGGCTGCGTACTGCAGGAAACGCGGTTGCCACATGGCCTCGCCGATGGTCATGATGAAGAGGTAGGAGAGCAGTGTGGTCAGGCTTGTACCAAAGGCGAGCAGGAACGCCGGCGCCGCCATGATAAACGTCCCGAGAATCATCATGTTGTAGATCTTGTTCTTCTGGGTCAAGGCCGTGACGATGGGCACCGCGATGAAGATCAGGATCGGATTGAGGTTGGCAAACATCTCGAAGCGCTCGCTGACCAGACCGCCCTCGAAAGCCCTTTCGAGGTATTGGGGCAGGATCAACCAGTTGTACGTGAAAAGCGTTTGCACTGGTATCAACGCAAATATGAAGAAGAAGAACTTTGTATTGGACAGGGGATGATTCGCCAGCCAAATGCGGGCCGTGCGGCCAAAATTCGGCAGGGCAAAAGCACAGATGAGCGGCACTGCGAGGATACCCCAAACGACATAGCTGGCCGTCCTGGGCAGAAAAGCCACACAGCCGACAACAGCGGCCAAGGTGATCCACAGATGAGCCGGGATGGAGGCACTCTCGTCGATCCCGTTCTCTGTTGTAGTGGACTCAGGCTTAGCGGCATCCTTGTCGCCCTCGGCGGATTTTGCCGCAGCTTTTTCGGCGGCCCGTGCCTTGTCTGCCTGGGCGATGGCCTTTTGCTCCACCTTCTTGGTCAGAATAATAGCCGTGGTGACCAGCGCGACCGCCGTCAAGGCAGTGTACACCCAGTAGACACCCGTGATGCCGATGGACTGCCGGATCGGGCTGAACCAGCTGGGGAGCCAGCCGCCCAGATTCATCAGCGCATATAGCATGGCATAGCCCATGGCCGCCGTCGCGCCAGTGGTGAACTTGCGCACACCAGCGTAGGCCGCTGGTTGGTAAAGGCCATACCCGAGCACCACAATGACCATGCCCACCATGGTCATGATGTGCATGGGGGACCACAGGCCTGTTGCTGGAAATATGACCGGTGCGGCTGAAATGACCACACGTCCGATGAGCAGGAGAACAAATGCCCCCAACAATGTCGTGCGAATGCCCTTCTTGTCGGCTACGCCACCAAAGAAGAACATGCTGATGGTGATACCGGCGGTGAGCACCAACACCATGTGGTGGGACTCAACATCAGCGTTGGGCACACCCTGGAAGATGTAGTCCGAAAAGTGCATGGCCAGGTAGCCGAGCATGCCGAAATAGACCCAACCCTCAAGGAAGTAGGCCAAGTTGATGCCCCACAGCGCCCTGGGCGCGTGGGCCAGATCAATGAATGGTTGGATGATTTCCCGCAGAGGGCTTTGGGGTTCGCTGCTGGGTGGTGTGGCCTGAGCCATGATTCAGCCTTTCAGGTTCAAGGTAAAGGACGCTGCTGGCAAGACGGGTCTTGCCAGCAGCGAACAACAAGTATCAGGAATCCAGAGCCGACTCCAGTTGTCCACGAATGGCGGCGCGGACTTCGGCGGCCGTTTTCTCGCAAGCAGTGAGGGCCTGCCCAGCTTCGTTTCGTGTCGTGTCCAGGAAATTCGGCGCGGCGCTTTGGTCCAATTCACGCAGGGAATCCAAATTGATCAAAACATTGTAGTAGGCACCTTCGGCACCGGCGAGGCCGGCCAAGGCCGCCACACCCGCATCGCTGAGGCTGTTTGAGTTTCCGATTCGACCCACTTCGCCCGCCAATTCCAGCATGGCTGGCACTCTCTTCAACACAGATAGTGGCACGCGGGTCGCTTCGCGGGTGGCCTCAGCGACGGCCAAATCCCGGGCCTTGGCCTGTTCCGGAGTGCCTTTGGGCATTCCGAAAGTGTCCATAACGGCGTTGAAAGCATTGGTATCGTCGTCGATGGCAGCCAGGAAGAAGTCTTTCAATTCCTGGCCCGCCTCGGCGATCTCCTTCACGCGATCCTGGACCTCGTTGTATTTCTTTTTCCCCACCGTCAGGTTGGCAACCATGGCCACCAGGCCCGCAGCCTGAGCCGCGCAAAGAGCGGCCACCGACCCGCCGCCGGGAGCGGGGCTGTCGCTGGAAAGCTCATCGGCAAATTCGCGTCCGGTCATGCTGACCAGGGGGCCGTCATTGAGACCGGCCTGGTATTCGATGATTTTTTCTGCCGGATCAAATGGCGTCAATTCCCTCAAGCCCATGCTCTGGATGGCTGTTTCGATGATCATCTTGCGCGGGATGCCTGCCGACTGGCCCGCTTTCCGCAGGTAATGCTTGCCTGCCGCCAGCATGTCGCCTTCGGGGATCAGGCCCACCAATTCGCTGCCCGTCACGCGCACCCCTCGATCGATGGCCGATTTGCAACAGGCGTCGAATGCTTCGTGGGGCTTAGTGGTTGCGGTGTTGACGAGGTTCATGGAAACCTGGGCGCGGTCGTACTCGGGAATGACCCAACCTACGGCTTTGCAGGCTTCCAGGCGGTAGGGACCGGGGACGAGCACATTTTTGCCCTTGGCATCTTTGACCAGAACGCCGTTGTCGTCGCGTTGGGCGCGTCCGGCTTCTTTGATGTCCAGGGCGATGTTCTGGGCGATGCTTTTGCTCATGGAATTGATGTTCACGTTGTAGGCGACCAGGAAGCCACGGGCCGAAACATTGGTCGCGCCGCTGCGGGTGGCTTGGTCGGTCCAGGCGTTGGGGCCAAAGTCGGGGGCCCATTTGTCCTGCCCAAGTTTGGTGGAAAGGGCTTCGTATTCGCCTTTGCGCACATGGGCCAGGTTGCGGCGCCAGTCTTCTTGGGCTGCGTCCTCATAGAGATAGACGGGGATCTCCAATTCTTCGCCTATGCGCTGACCCACAGCGCGGGCAATTTCCACACATTCTTCCATAGTCACGCCGCGCACGGGCACGAAGGGGCAAACGTCGGTGGCGCCGTGCCGCGGGTGGGCACCCGAATGTTTGCTCATATCGATCAATTCGGAGGCGCGTTTGACCACCCGGAACGCGGCTTCGGCAACGCCCGCAGGCGAACCGATGAAGGTGATCACGGTGCGGTTTGTTTCGGCGCCCGGATCGACATCCAGCAGATGGACTCCGTCAACGTCAGCCACAACGTTGGTGACGGCATCGATGATGGCCGGGTCGCGGCCTTCGCTGATATTGGGCACACACTCGACAAGCTTTTTCATGTTCCGGACCTCTGGCGCAAGCCTTACTGAAGGACGCCACTCTGAAGGACAGTCGCATCGGGCGCAGATTGGTGGGCCAAACGAATATCCAGCCCGTACGGGGACAATAAGGCCTTCATGTCGGGATTACCAGTCCGGATGGGCACTTTGGCTACCCACGGCGGCGAGGGAAAACAAAAATCCCTCACGGGATGCAACCTTGACCGTCAGCGTGCGTCTTCTTTGGCGGTGGGGGTTGTTGGAAACTGACTCGCCAATGGGCGGCCCGAGGCCGTCATCGCCACTCAAGATGAAAATTCGGGAGAGCCGCTATGAATAGCATTTCGAAACGTTTGATTTGGACCCTGGCCATTCTGGTGGTTGCCGGTGCGGCGGGATCAGGCCTGTATTTTACGGGCAACCTGCCCTTGGGCGGCGGCGAAAGCGTGGCCGTAGCTGACACCACCGGTGCTGAGGTAGTGGTGGAAGACGACAAGAGCGACGAACCCGAAGTGATGGCCGTGCCGGTGGAACTGGCCCAGGTCGAAGGCCGCGGCATTGCCGCTTATTACCGGGCTGCTTCGGTGATCGAAGCCGATCGCCTGGTTGAGTTGGTGGCCAAAACCACCGGCCGCGTGCGCACCGTCAACGTCGAAGAAGGCGATTGGGTCAAAGAGGGCGCTATTTTGGCCGAGATGGAAAATGATCGCGAACGCATCCAACTGCGCAAGGCCGAGTTGACGGTGGCGGACAAACGCCGCCAGATGGCGCGCAGCCAAAGCATGCTGGACGAAGAATTGATCAGTCGCCAGGAGTTTGACGATCAGGAGTCGGCCACAAAAATGGCCGAGGCCGAGCGTGATCTGGCGGGCATCGCCCTGGAAGATACGCGCATTCGGGCCTCATTCGCCGGCCGCATCACCGAGCGCAAGGTCGTACCGGGTCAACAACTGGCCATTGCTGCCCCTGCATTCACTATTGGAGATTTCAGTCCCCTGAGGGTCCGCGTGCATCTGCCTGAATCGATCGCGCGCAAGGTCTCTGCAGGCCAGCGGGTGATTGTTGCGCCGGATGCGGCCGAGGAACCTCTTGAAGCTGTGGTGGAACGCATCGCCCCGGTCGTCGATCCGACGACGAGCACCGTGCGCCTGACGCTGTTGCTTGAAGGCGAAAACGATGCCGCTCGTGTGGGCGGATTTGTCAAGGTGCGGATCACCACCGATGAACACCACGATGCGTTGTCGATTCCCAAGACGGCATTGATCGAAGAAGGCGCCCTGCGCAACGTTTTTGTGGCCGAAGCCGATACCGTGCGCAAGGTCGAAATCGAGACGGGCCTGTACGACGAAACCCATGTTGAAATTCTGGAAGGCCTGTTTGCCGGGGACTATGTCGTGACCATGGGCCAAGGCGGTTTGCGCACCGGCACGCTGATCAAATCTCTGAACAGGGAAGCGGTGGGTTACGTGGGAGTCGAAGAAGATACAAGCCGAGATCCTGCCGAAGACGACAAGACCGTAACGGCCTTGGCTGATTCAAAATAGTATAGCCGCATTCCGTGGCCGGCCTTTTTGGCCGGCCACCCATTTCCCGGAACCCGGAGACACGAGACCATGAAAGTGATCCGCTACGCCGTATCCCATCCTGTGACTGTCTGGATGGTGACCCTGGCCGCCGTCGTTTTTGGCATGACAAGCCTGGGTCGGTTGGACATGCGCCTGCTGCCTGAAATCCGATATCCGAGCCTGACGGTGCAGACGGATTTCCCGGGCACAGCGCCCGTGGATGTCGAAAATCTGGTGACGCGTCCCCTGGAAGAAGCCATGGGTGTGGTGCCTGGTCTGCGCAAGGTGCATTCCATCAGCCAGGCCGGTCTGTCGCAGGTCACCTTGGAATTCAACTGGGGCACGGCCATGGATTATGCCGCCCTGGATGTGCGAGAAAAAATCGACATGGTGCGCCTGCCCAGTGAGGCGTCCATTCCCTTGCTGCTGAAATATGATCCCTCGCAGGATCCGGTGGTTCGGGTGGGATTGTCCGGCGAGGCTGCCCTGATCAATTTGCGCAACGTGGCGGACGATGTGCTCAAAAAGGAAATCGAAGCCCTTGAAGGCGTGGCGGCGGCGCAGGTCAGTGGTGGTCTCGAAGAAGAGATCCGGGTCGAAGTGGATGAGACCAAACTCTCAGCCCTCGGCATCACCATCGCCAGCATCAATCAGGTGTTGGCCGAAGAAAATATCAACGCCTCGGGCGGACGTTTGCGTGATCGCAATGCCGAATACATTGTGCGCACCCTGAGCCGATTTGAAGACCTGGACGACATCGAAAATGTGACGGTGGCGGTGCGGGACAATAAAGTCGTCAAACTGGGGGAAGTCGCGACCGTCACCCGGACTCACAAGGAACGCACCACCGTGACC
>JADGEP010000256.1 GCA_016744275.1 Candidatus Krumholzibacteriia bacterium
CCTATATTCTGATCGGCCCCGGGCGTTGGGGGTCTTCGGACCGCTGGCTTGGAATCCCGGTTCGCTGGGATCAGCTTTCAGGCGCGCGCGTCATTGTCGAGACCGACCTGGACGACTTCAAAGTGACTCCCAGCCAGGGCACGCATTTCTTTCAGAATCTGACGAGCTTCCAGGTGGGCTACCTAACGGTAAATTCCATTCAGGGTAAAGGTCATCTTGATTGGGACTGGCTGGATGCACAACCATATTCGCAGGATGGAAACAGCCTGCGGCACATAGAGTTATCCGGCCCGTTGCCTGTGGTGATCGATGGCCGCTCCAGCCGGGGAGTGGTCTTGCGACCGGAAGCAAAATCTCTGCCCAAAGAGTAGAGATTCTTCTTGCCTGATCATCCGGCGTTGGTGAGATTTCGGGTATCATTACGGCGCTTCTGCCGGATGGCAACAGCCGCGAAATTGCGCGGATTACACACAAGCGAGGTTCAGGCATGGCACACGACGCGTCCTTCAATCCGTTCGAAATGGCGAGAGAACAATTCGACAAGATTGCAGATTTGATCGGTCTGGATCAGGGCACCCGTGAGTTGCTGCGCAGTCCCCTGCGCGAGTTTCATTTCAGCATCCCGGTGCGTATGGACGATGGCAAAGTGAAAGTTTTCCAGGGCTTCCGCGTGCAACACAATGACGCGCGTGGTCCCTGCAAAGGTGGCATCCGTTTTCATCCCCAAGAGACCATCGACACGGTGCGGGCCCTGTCCATGTGGATGACCTGGAAGTGCGCCGTGGCTGACATCCCGCTGGGGGGCGGCAAGGGTGGCGTCATTTGTGACCCGCACAACCTGAGCGCTCGCGAGCAGGAAGCCATCTGCCGTGGCTGGGTGCGGCAGTTGTCCCGCAACGTTGGCCCCGTCAGTGACGTGCCGGCCCCTGATGTGATGACCAGCCCCCAGCACATGTTGTGGATGCTGGACGAATACGAGCACATCAATGGCGGCCACTATCCTGGCATGATCACGGGCAAGCCCGTGGGCATGGGCGGCTCCCTGGGCCGCACCGAAGCCACCGGCTACGGCGTGATCTACTGCCTGCGCGAAGCCCTCGCCGAAAAGGGCATCAAGGCTGCCGATACCACTGCCAGCGTGCAGGGCTTCGGCAACGTCGCGCAATACGCCATCGAGCTGTACCACGAGCTGGGCGGCAAGACGGTCTGTGTCTCGAGCTGGGATCAGGGCGACCAGACGACTTACGCGTTCTATCGCGAAAGCGGCATCGACCTGACCGAGCTGCAAGGCATCACCGACCGCTTTGGCGGCATCGACAAGGCGAAGGCCAAGGACTTGGGCTACGAAGTCCTGCCCGGCGGCGACTGGTTGGATCGTGAAGTCGACATCCTGTTGCCTTCGGCCATCGAAAACCAGATCACTGGCGAGAATGTCGGCCGCATCAGCGCCAAGGTGAAGATCATCGCCGAAGGCGCCAATGGTCCGACCACGCCCGAAGCCGACGCTGTATTGGAGAAGAATGGGGTCTTCGTGATCCCCGATTTTCTGGCCAACGCCGGTGGCGTGACCTGCAGCTACTTCGAGCAAGTGCAGTGCAACATGAACTACTTCTGGCCCAAGGAAGAAGTTCTGGACAAGCTGGACAAGCAGATGACCATGGCCTACCACAGCATCAGTGAGCTGGCGGCCAAGCAGAAGATCTACATGCGCGACGCGGCTTATGTCGTAGCCATCAATCGTGTTGCTGCTGCCTGCGGTGACCGGGGGTGGGTGTAGTCTGTGAGAGATTTGCCAGGCAACGACCACATGTCGGATGAGGAAGACCCGCACCAGGAGAACATCCGACCCTGGCAAGATCAGATTGCTGAGATGCGCGAGACCCGCAGGAAACAATTCCTGCGGGTCTCGCGCAAAATGCTCAATCATCTTTGTGCCATTGGTCTGAACAGTGCCCAAAAACTGCTGGCTGAATTTGATGCTGCCGCGTCTCCCGACGCAAAAATGCCCGGCACCCGCATGAACCTGGAAGAGTCGCCTTTGATGAGTGGCGAGCCGTTCGAATTGGCGGCTGAATACCTGGGCGACGAAGAGATCAACCTGCGTCTGCACAAATGGATCAAGGAAGAGAAAGCCAGTTTTTTTGGCACCGTGGTCGGTGACCCGCGCAGTACCATGCCGGAGATTGCCGATGCCATCCGGCGGTACAATGATTTGTTGCTCGGGCGCAGTGGCTTGAATCAGAGCACCATCAAAAGCATGCGGGTCTCCCTGATCCAACGCTTTCTGACCGAACAGTTGGACTACATCACGGTGGCTAAGGAAGTGGTGCGCATCACCGACTTCCACGACATCCTGGGCCAAATCATCATGCCCACCGGCAGCCACGGCAAGCTGGGCGGCAAGGCGGCCGGATTGTTGCTGGGCCGCTGGATCCTGGACCAGCCCGAAGTGTCAAAGCTGGGACTCGATGACATCAAATTCCCCCGCACCTGGTCGATCATTTCTGACGCCATCATGGATTTTATCCGGCTCAACAATCTTGAAGACGTGATGAATCAGAAGTTCAAGGATATCAGCCAGGTCAGGCGCGAATATCCCAACATGGTACAGCTGTTCAAGAGCAGCTCTTTTCCGCCGGAAGTGCTCACGGGGCTGTCGCGGGCATTGGACTATTTTGGTGAAGTGCCGTTGGTGATTCGCAGCTCAAGCCTGTTGGAAGACCGCTTTGGCACCGCTTTTTCAGGAAAATACAAGAGCCTGTTTTTGGCCAACCAGGGCACCAAAGGAGAACGGATGGATGCCCTGCTTGACGCGGTGGCCGAGGTCTGGGCTTCGGTGTTGGGCCCCGATCCCATCGAGTACCGCCGGGAGCGTGGCCTGCAGGAATTTGTCGAAGAGATGGGCATCCTGATCCAGGAAGTTGTCGGCACCCGGGTGGGGCGCTACTGGCTGCCGGCTTTTGCCGGGGTGGCGTTTAGCTACAACGAGTTTCGCTGGTCACCACGGATCCAAAGGGAAGACGGCCTGATCCGTCTGGTGCCCGGGTTGGGCACTCGGGCGGTGGATCGCACCGCTGACGATTACCCAGTGCTGGCGGTGCCGGCCCAGCCGGGCTTGCGCGCCAACCAGACCCTGGACGAAGTGCTGCGCTATTGCCCGAGCCAGGCCGACGTGATCAACCTGGAAACCAATCGCTTCGAGTCGGTGCCCCTGCAAACGATTCTGGATCAGTGCGATGGCAACTATCCGCTCATCGATCGCGTTTTTTCGGTGCTGCGCAATGGCATCCTGCAACAGAGCAACCGCATGATGATCGACACGGAAAATGACGATCTGGTGCCCGATATGGAGGGCTTGTTGGGCGGCACGGATTTCGTCAACAAGATGAATATCCTGCTCAATACACTGGCGCGGTATATGGGCGCGCCCGTCGACATAGAGTTTGCCCACAACGGCAAGGACTTCTACTTGCTGCAGTGCCGGCCCCAGGCCATGACCGGGGATGCGGCGCCGGCTCCTATTCCGGTGGATGTGGCCGAAGATCACATTGTCTTTTCGGCGAACCGGTTTGTTTCCAATGGTTGGGTGCCGCCCATTTCCCACATCGTTTATGTTGTGCCCGAAGTGTACAACCAGCTTCCCACCAAAGAAGCCATGATCGAAGTGGGCAAAGCCGTCGGCAAGCTCAACAGCCTTTTGCCCAAGCGGAAGTTTATCCTGATTGGTCCGGGGCGCTGGGGCAGCAAGGGCGACATCAAACTCGGAGTGCGGGTGGGTTACGCCGAAATCAACAATACGGCCATGTTGGTCGAAGTGGCCCGCAAGGTGGGCAACTATGTGCCCGATCTCAGTTTTGGTACCCACTTCTTCCAGGACCTCGTCGAAGCGCAAATTCGCTATCTGCCACTTTATCCCGATGAGCCGGAAGTCAGCTTCAACGAGAAGTTCCTCGGCAAGACGGAGAACCTGTTGGCGAGCATGTTGCCGAAGTATGCGCACCTGGCGGACTGCATTCGGGTCATTGATGTGCCGGCTGTCAGTGATGGTGAGATGCTGCGGGTCTATATGAATGCGGATCAGGATGCCGCCGTGGCCGTTCTGCAACCTGAAGATGGCAGTCGTGAGCAGGAAGTTGCCAGCACGGCCGACGCCTTGCATGAACCGCGCAATTTCTGGCGTTGGCGCATGCGCGCGGCCGAACGCATGGTGCGCAGTTTGGACGCCGAACGTTTTGCGGTTCAGGGCGTCTACATCTACGGTTCGGTGAAGAACGGCACCTCCCTGGCCGACAGCGACATCAAATTGCTGGTGCATTTTAGCGGGGACGAGCGCCAGCGTGAGCATCTGGGGTGCTGGTTTGAGGGTTGGAGCCTGGCTCTGACGGAGATGAATTGCTCCCGCACCGGGGTGCGCGTTGAACCGATGTTGAATGTGACCTTCCTGAGCGATGCGGATGTCGCTGCGGGCAAGGGCCTGGCTGCCAAAATTGGCGCGGTGACCAACGCCGCACAAGCCCTGGATCTCAAGTACTGAAAACTGCAATGAACGGCACCGGGAGAGGAATATCTGCATGCGTCTGGGATTTGTCGGATTAGGAATCATGGGCGCCCCCATGGCCCTGAACCTGCTCAAGGGTGGGCATCAGGTGACGGTGTGGAACCGCACGGCGGCAGCCTGCGACCCGTTGCGCGCAGCGGGGGCTGATGTGGCCTCGTCACCGGCGGCGGTGGCCGCTGCCAGCGAAATCACTTTTGCAATGCTCTCAGACCCCGAAGCGGCCCGAGCGGTGGCATTGGGGCCGGATGGCATTTGTGACGGGGTGGGTAAAGGGGCCGGCTATGTGGACATGTCCACAGTCGATGCGACCACCAGTCAGCGCGTGGCTGTGGCGGTCGAGGCCTGTAGTGCCCGTTTTCTGGAGGCGCCGGTTTCAGGCACCCGCGGGCCCGCACAAGAGGGCACTCTGATCATTCTGGCGGCCGGAGATAAGAGCTTGTACGATGAGGCTGCGATAGCTTTCGACCTGATGGGCAAGAAGCGCACGTTTGCCGGCGAAGTGGGACAGGGGGCCCGGCTGAAATTGGTAGTGAACCTGATCATGGGCGGCATGATGTCCGCCTTCTGTGAGGGGCTCACTCTGGCTCGCCATTCCCGGCTGGACACCATCGAATTGCTCGATATCTTGGATGCGGGTGCTCTGAGCAACCCCATGTTCCGCGGCAAGGGACCGCAGATGCTGGCCGACAATTACGCGGTGGCATTTCCCTTGAAGCATATGCAAAAAGACCTGCGCCTGGCCCTGGAGTTGGGCCACGATCTGCAAATCAAATTGCCGACGTCCGGCACGGCAAACGACGCGTTTGTCAAAGCCCTGGACGCTGGCGACGGCGACCTCGATTTCAGCGCCTTGTTGCGTACCCTGAATAACTGACCACCAGCCCGGCGGCACAGCCGCCCAGGAGATGTGAGATGAGCCAGAGCACGACCAAAAAGAGCATCACCCACAAGATGGCCGAGTTTGCCATCGACCTGAAATACAGCGACATCCCGGCCGTCTCGATCAAGGAGGCCAAGCGCTTCCTGCTCGACAGCGTGGGCTGCGCCCTGGCGGCGGTGACTAACGACGACATGGCTGCCATGTACCGGTTCGTCGATAAAACCGGCGGCACCGAAGAGTCCACCCTGATCGGCACCGGCGCGCGCACAAACGCCAGCAACGCCTCGCTGATGAACAGCCTGCTGGTGCGGGCCTTCGACTACAACGACATCTATTGGGAGCAGGACCCGAGCCATCCTTCGGATATCATTTTTGGTGCGTTGAGCCCGGCCGAGGCCGAAGGCAAAGACGGCAAAGAGGCTCTGGTCGCCATCATGATCGCCTACGAACTGGAATTGCGCTGGTGCCTGGCCTGTTTCCCG
>JADGEP010000257.1 GCA_016744275.1 Candidatus Krumholzibacteriia bacterium
TATCAAAGACAGCCTGCCTCTTTCGCGGGGGGCCATGGCTAGCCATGTGGCTGATGAAGCGGTCGTCAAGAACTTCCGACTTGTCGTGAAGCTTGATAACGGAGGGGAATTCGTCTGTGAACTTCCCTGAGAATTCAAAGGTGACCTGTGGACCTAGGAGATACTCCATGAGCAGGCGATTTATCGCGTTGACGTTGTCGGTTGCCCTGATTGCAGTGGCGGCAGGTTGTTCCGTTGACACCGAGCTGGGGGGCACCAAGATTCCCAACAGCCGGCCTGATACGCGGGTGACCGGCCAACCGCCGACATTGCTGGAAGCTGGCTTTGCCGTGCAATTCAACTGGTCAGGTTCTGACCCTGACGGACGAGTTGTGGGCTACCAGTGGAAAATCAGCGACAACGGCGTGGATGGCATAAGTCCGCGCGATACTTTGACGGTTGATCCGTTGACCGGCGCGGAATTGCATCCGTGGAATTTCACTGCTGCCAACGATTCGACGTTCCTGGTCTTGGCGGATCAGGCTGATTTCCCGGGCGATGTGAATGGTGAGCCGCGCAGTTTCCGATCCCACACTTTGTTCATCCGGGCCAAGGATGACAAGGGTGCGGTGGATCCTTCGCCGGCGACCATCTCGTTCACCTCGACGACTTTGGTTCCCAACGCGATGGTGGTGTACCCTGACCTGAGTAATCAGGGCTTCAAGTTGGTGCCGCCTACGGTGAATATGGGATGGTCGGGCGACGATCTCGATTTTGATTTGCGTTCGCCGACCAAGTCGCGGTTCCTTTGGAAACCGGCCATCAACGATGCCGGCGGCTCCATCCGGACGCCCCATGAGTACAATCTGCACTTCGAGGAAGTGCTGAGCTTCGATGATCCTGAGTGGACCGAATGGGCACCGTATGCGCCGCTGGATAGTGACCGACGGGTTTCTTTCCGTCTGCAGCCGCCCAACGAGTATTTCTTGTTTGCCGTTCAGGTTCAGGACACCGCTGGTGCCGTGAGTGTTGGCCTTGGTTATCAGGTTGAAGTGGGGCACGTAAAAATCCTGGCTGACTTCTTCAAACCCACCGTGAGACTCGTGGAAACATTCCTGGGCACCGCGCCGAGTTCGGAATTCACTTCCGAGATCGCTGGCGGACAGCCTCTGAATTTTGCCTGGACCGGTGACGCGTCCGGTTACAACGGAGAGATCGTCTCGTACCGTCACGGTTGGGATCTCGTTTCGGCCGATGACCCTAATGATCCCGGCTGGGCTGTGCCCCCCGGATTGTCCGAGCAGAACCTCTTTGCCACCGAGCGCGCCTTCCAGGAAGGAAACCATTCCTTCACGCTGCGAGTCGTGGATGATTCCCAGCAGGTTCGCCTGATGACTTGGAATCTGCGGGTGGTGCCGTTTGTGGATCGCAATTTCCAGCAGGAAATCATGGTTCTTGATCAAGTGGTTGATCATTTGGTGCAGAACTGGCCCGATCAATCCGGAGCTCCTCGCAATGACGAGACGTTCCGCAATCCCTGGTGGCACTTCCTGGCCGATGGTTCCGGTGGTGTGGCCAATATCAACTGGGAACGCGATTGGTTGGATCACACGGCCCAGATCAGCTATTCCGATGTGGTGAAGTACAAGGTCGTGCTCTGTTACTCCCAGTTCAATGATGGCGCCCAGGCCCATCAGATGTTCCGCCAATTCCGGGCCATCAATGATGTTGATCGTTTCGTATGGTTGACGCCATACCAGCAAAAGGGCGGCAATCTCTTCCTGGTCGGTGGCGGTAGCATGGAGTCGTTCATCGAAGGCAAGGCCAATTATATGGTGCCGATGATCTTCGATACCCGTGAAGAGACCCTGGTAGTCAATGGTCAGTCCTACGAGGTTGGCTTTGGGACCAAGGAATTGCCCAACGGCGTGCGGGTCCAACGCGGACCTCTGATGTACCCATATGCAACTGCTGGAATTTCTGCCTTGGATTGGACCGCGCCCAATACCAAGACCATTTACAACCGTCCCCACGTGGCTCGTTTCGATCGCACGGTGGACTGTGTTGGCCTGAAGGGCCTGGTCCTGGATGATGATTTCCGGAATTTCCACACCGTGGGACCTGGTGTCATTGCCGATACGATGTTCACCGAGCCTGAAATCGATTGGCACGATACGGTCGATGCCACTGCCGATACCATGCGGCTGTTTCATTTGACCTTCCCGTTCCGTAATGATGAGTTCATCAATTCGAACATCAGCACGCGCAGCACGGTGATCACTCCCCAGGAATGCCCGACGGCGCAGCAATCGCCTGATGGCATGTGCGTGGAGCCGATGTTCCGTGGCATCGCTCGCATGGATTACATCCGGAATTACCGGCACGACCGGGGGGAGGCCGATTGGCCTTCGAGCCGTTATTCCGAGTTTGACCTGGATGAAGGCTGCGGACCGCTGGCGCTGACGAGTTACAACGGTGTAGCGCGCAGCAGTGCGCGCACCAACGGCAAAACCTTTGGGTATTTTTCCTACAAGGTGATCGAGGACAAACCGGTCCAGAAGGCTGATGTCTTCTGGGGCTTTGATCCGTACCGCTTTGACCACACCGAAAGCCGCAAGGCCATCCGGTGGGTGCTGCAGTACTTTGGTCTGACAATCAATCAATAGGACCCAATCATGGGCGGCTCTCGTCCGGTGCTTTGTTGGCCGGTACGAGAGTCTGGACGGATTTGGAAAGGCAGGATTGAATGAACGCTGGAAGCGTGAGGTTCATGGGTGGACGAGCGGCGTTGGCATTATTGACTTGTGCCAGCCTGGTCTTCCTGGTGGTGCCAGCGATGGCGCAGACCCCGGATGAAGCCTGTGCAGCGGACTCCCTTTACCTGATCTCGCCGGAGCAATTGGACTTGAAGCTGGAAGAGACCGGCAAGCCGGGCTTGACGGTCAGCTGGCCCAACCTGGACAAGACCCAGGCGACCTGCTTCAGCCTTGATGGCACGGCAGGGTTGGGATTTGATGTGGTCGTGGCTGGTGGCTTTGGCGACCGGGTCGACCGCGTCTTCAGGTTCGCGACTCCCGATTCCGGTGATATTGGCGGTCGCAATGCGCGCAATATCACGGTGACCTGGCAGAACCAGGGTCCGTCGACCAATGGCAATATTGGCGGCGTTTTTAACCTGTCCAATAATGGTGGACTCTGGTCCCATTCGACCGTGGGTTCCACCTGGAGCCAGGTCAATACGGGGCTGCCCATGACCTGGCAACGCACCAATGTGGTGGCTTTGGACCGGGGGACGGGCGAATTCATGGTGGCTGCCTTCACCGGCGGCCTGGCCTTGGATTCCACTTCCAAAGGCCTGTACCGCTTCAATGGTGTCGCCTGGGAGATCCTGGCAGCTGACATCTTTGACGAGACGGTGGGTATCACCGCAGTGGCAATCTCGCCGACCAACAACGATCACTTTGCGGTGGGAACGACCACTGACGGGGTGTTCATGACCAACGATGGTGGCGATACCTTCACCCAGTGGACCAGCGAATTGGATCCGCTCACTCCACAGGCATCCTATCCGGTTTCGGCCTTGAACTGGGAGTCCAATCGGCTGTTTGTCTTCGTTACCAACTGGGGTCTGTTCGTTTCTGAAGATTCGGGCAACAGCTTCGCGCGTTCGACGATCTTGGTGCCGGACAACCTGGACAAGCCCGAGAATGAGCGTATCTTCGACCGCCCGGGCATCAATGCTTTTGCGGTCGATCCTTCCAATACCGATCGCATCGTGGCTGCTTTAAATTTCCACGGAGTTTATGAGACCACCGACGGTGGCGCGACTTGGCATGACCTCTACGGTGATTTGGTGGTTTCGGATCCCTTGGAAGAGGGCACGTGGTCCCGCACGGCCCTCGCCGTGGCGATCGATCCCAATTCGCCGGCGACGATCGTAGTTGGCCTGGAGCAAAGAGGCCTGTACCGCACCACCGACAGCGGCGCGACCTGGATTGAAGTGGGGGCAGCCGTCCAGCCTGATGCTGGTAAATTGACCGCCTACTCGATCATGCACCGCCCGGGGTCCGCCGGTGAAATGCTGGTCATGGAAGACGGTTGGAAGCTGTTGCAAAGTACTGATTCGGGTGCGACCTGGTTTGATTATCCAGAGCAGCCGACCTTGAACACAGGCACCATCCTGGTGGCTCGTCGTGACAACTCCGGCGACTTCATGTTGGCCAGCAATGGCGGCGGCATCTACATCGCCGGCACGACTCTGGCTCTGACAGAGACGTACAGCACCACGACCTCAGCGTCGTTGCGGGATTTGGATCTGGGCCTAAACATCACCTTTGATGATGGCCTGGTGCAGCCAAATGACGATTTCGAATTGGTCGCGCAGACCTTCCAGGGCTGGGCTCTGTGGCGTGGCGCCAGTCACACTCCGGGCGAAATGACCTTGTTGGGCTTGTTTGACCGGGTGAACCCTGAAGATTGTTTTGAGGGCTTCTGTGGTGACAATAGCCTCGAGATCGTTCCTCTCTGCTACGCGGCCAAACGCGCGGCCTGTTTTGATATCAGCAATCCTGATACCATTCGCTTCTTTGATGAAGAAGTGAACAACGGGTTCTCGTACTACTATGCTGTCAGCAGTTTTGACTACGGAAACACCGCTTTGACGACGGCCCAGAACAATACCAACGAGATGCTCTTCTCACCGCGTTGGCAGGGTGATGATCTGTCGCCGTACAACGGCACGGGCAACCGGACGATCATTGATGTGAACGCCCCGGCTGCCGTTGCGGCGGAGGATGAGGAAATCTACGCTTATCCTAATCCGGTGCGATTGGGTGCCGGTGTGCCCCGTGATGAAGGCAATCTGGTGGTCTTCACCAACCTGCCCGAGGGTTCGCGAGTGCGCGTTTTCACCACTGCTGGTGATGATGTGATCAACTTGGGCCCGGACAATCAGACCGGGGGCCAGATGTACTGGCGTTCGGTCAATCGCGAAGGCGAAGAGATTTCGGCGGGAATCTACCTCTATAAGGTTGAAATGCCCGCTCGCGAGGACCACTGGGGACGCATCGTCGTCATTCGGTGAGACAATTTGCACAGGGCGACGTTTGCAATGCGTTCGTCTGGCAGATATTGAAAATCGGGTCCAATTCGCGGAATTGGGCCCGTTTTTTTATGTTGACCCGATGCCCAACGTGTCCTTATTTGCAACTTGAAGAATAACGCGCAGCCCCGGCACAACGGGGCCATTTCACGACCTTGACCAATGGAGATGTCATGAGCGGCAAACGGGTCTTTTTCTTTGGTGGCGGACAGGCTGATGGCCACGCCGGTATGCGGAATCTGCTGGGTGGCAAAGGCGCCAACCTGGCCGAGATGGTCACGTTGGGCATTCCTGTTCCTCCCGGATTCACCGTGACGACCGAACAGTGCATCGCCTACCAGAAAACCAACGAGCTTTCGGCCGAGCTGAAAGCTGACGTCAAAGAAGTGCTGGCCAAGGTCGAGAAGGCCATGGACAAGAAGTTTGCCGATGCCAACGACCCTCTGTTGTTCTCGGTGCGTTCGGGCGCTCGCGTCTCGATGCCCGGCATGATGGATACGGTGCTGAACCTGGGCCTGAACGACGAGACCGTCAAAGGCCTGGCTGCCAAGAGCGGCAACGAGCGCTTTGCCTTTGACAGCTACCGCCGCCTGGTCCAGATGTACGGCGATGTGGTCATGGGTGTGGAAGGCCACACGTTGGAGCACGCTATCGACGCGATCAAGGCCGACCGTGGAGTGAAGCTCGACACGGAGCTGAGCGTTGATGACCTCAAGGAATTGATTGCGACCTTCAAAAGCATCATCAAGACCGAGAGCGGCGAAGACTTCCCGACTGATCCCTTCGAGCAGCTGTGGGGCGGTATCAGCGCGGTGTTCAAG
>JADGEP010000258.1:0-269 GCA_016744275.1 Candidatus Krumholzibacteriia bacterium
GTCAAGGCCCTGCTCGCCCTGAACCAGGCTGCGCAGACCATCGGCCGTGCGCGCGATGGTCAAGATGGTGCGTTGGTAGCCGCGGGTGATGGCTTCGCCGGTGCCCACTTTTTCCGAACCAAAGAAGGGCTCCATGAAGATACGGCCCTTGAATTCACCGGGCATGATTTCGGTCAGCTCCGGCATCACCATGCCTTGCATGGCCTCGCCGTCTCGCATCCAGGAGACTGCAACCTCTTCATCGGGGCGGTCGTTGATCAATGCGGCAA
>JADGEP010000258.1:279-5859 GCA_016744275.1 Candidatus Krumholzibacteriia bacterium
CTTCTTGGCCCGCAACCTCGGCGATCACATCCCCCTTGCGCAGCCCCAGGCGATCGGCCGGGCCGCCCTTCTGCACCAAACCGACGGTGGTATTCCAAACCCGGAGGCCCAGATCCCAGCCCGTTTCTTCGCCGCCCCAGGTCGGTGCAACGGTCAGCTCCAGGGCCGCCCCAGCCCGTTCAACCGTCACTTCAACTGGCGGAGCCGTGGTTTCTTGCCTGTCTTCTGCCGAGACCAGGCCCAGCAAAACCTCGGACCAGATGTCAACCGGCTGCCCACCCACCGAGAGAATTTTGTCGCCCACCTGGAATCCGGCCTCTGCCGCGACCGACTCGGGTGCGACTTCACCCACCTTCGTAAAGGGCGTGGTCTGCAGGCCGGTGGACATGATCAGGATCGTGTAGATCAAGAATGCCAAAATGAGATTGAAGAGTGGGCCGGCCACAAAAACCAGAAAACGCTGCCAAGCCGGACGGCTGTGAAAATGCCGTTCGATGGGAATGTGGTCATCCATGCCCGCGGCTTCGGCATTGCCCTCTTCGGTGCCCATGGGATACTTGCGTTCGTCGCCGGTACCGGTGTCCTGAATCTCTTCCATCAAGCCTTCGCCAGCCATCTTGACATAGCCACCAAATGGAATCGCTGACAGCGTGTACTCGGTTTCACCCCAGCGCACCCGCAGCATTTTGGGCCCGATGCCGATGGAAAAGGTTTTGACGTAAACGCCAAAAAGTTTGCAAAACAAAAAGTGACCCAGCTCATGCACCGTGACGACCAATCCCAGGGTCAGGAGAAAGGCCAGAATCGCAAACAGAAAGTTGCTAGGCAAAGTCTCTACCTCAACCTGCAGCGGCCGACAGGCGGTCTATGCGACCGTCCGCCTCCGTGCGGGCTTGTAAATCGACGGCCAAAGCAGTGTCCAGGTCAGTGACCGGACCTGCGGGCATGGCCGTCAGGCAATCTTCAATAACACGCGGAATGTCCGCGTAACGAATTCTATGGGCCAGAAGGGCCGCCACGGCGACCTCGTTGGCTGCATTCAAAACAATGGGCGCTGTCCCGCCCTGGCGTCCGGCCGCCATGGCCAGTCCCAGGCAGGGAAAACGCACCAAATCAGGCTCCTCAAACCGGAGCATACCCGTCTTCACCAAGTCTAGCCTGCCACTGGCCAACGGCCAATGCTTTTCGCCGCTGATGGCATACTGCAACGGGACCCGCATGTCCGGAGTTCCCAACTGGGCCAGCAGGGCACCGTCCACAAACTCCACCAGACTGTGGACGAAAGATCCCGGATGCACCACCACCTCGATCCGGTCGTAAGACACGCCAAACAGATGATGAGCCTCGATGACCTCCAGGCCTTTGTTCATCAATGTGGCCGAATCAACGGTGATCTTGGGTCCCATGTCCCAAGTGGGATGATTCAACACCTCAGCCAGGCTCACCTCAGCCAATTTCGCCGCCGGTGTCTCGCGAAATGGCCCGCCCGATGCGGTGAGGATCAGGCGCGAAATTTCAGATTCTTGCCGACCGCTGAGACATTGGGCGATGGCCGAATGCTCCGAATCAACCGGCAGCAGCTCTGCACCTCCGGCCACAACCGCCCGCGTGACCAGATCTCCGCCCACCACCAGGCTTTCTTTGTTGGCCAAGGCGATGCGCATGCCTCGCGCCGCGCCGGCCAAAGTGGGCTGCAAGCCGGCCGCGCCCACCAGGCCATTGACCAGGCAGTGGGCGTCAGGCGCGTCAGATACCGCCGTCACCAGGCCGGCTGGCCCCTCAGGCAGCAACAGATCGCGCAACAGCGGATCGACCGCAGCCCGTTTGTGGGCCGATGAATCAGTCACCGCTACCAAAGGCAACGGCACCTCGGGTTGCAGTTTTTTCAGGGCCGCCACCTGGGCTGCCACTTCGCTCACTCGCGAGTGACAGCTGAGGGCCGCGACCTGCAGTCGGTCCGGATGTTTCGCGACGAGGTCCAGTGTTTGTTGCCCGATGGAACCGGTGGCTCCCAGCACAACCAGACGCATCGGTGTCGGCCACTGTTTCAACGGTCGCCCACAAGGATACAATGAGGCCGCGGATTCGGCTGGGCTGCTGGGCATGATAGGCCTATTGGTCACGACGTCGCCTCCTCCCCGGGCATCAGACAATGAAAAAACGGAAGTAGTAGTAGAGCACAGGCACGGTGAACAGCAGCGAGTCGAATCGATCCAAAATGCCACCGTGCCCCGGGATCAACTCCGCCGAGTCCTTGATCCCCACATCGCGCTTGATCATCGACTCCACCAGGTCGCCCAACTGGGCCATCAGTCCCACAAAAACACCGGTGGAGATGGCGGCAAACGGCGTGAGAAACGGCGTGATGCCCTTGGTGCACAGCCAGGCCACAAGACCCGCGGCAAGCAGCCCGCCAACCGCGCCTTCAACGGTCTTGTTGGGACTGATGCGGGGTATGAGCTTGTGCCTGCCCAGGGCCACTCCGAAAAGATAGGCGCCGGTGTCAGTGGCCCAGGTCACCAGGGCTGCAAAAAACACCAGACGAGCGCCCATGGTCTGCCCCGCAGACGAATCCAAGCCCAGAGATGCGGGCAACTCCCGCAACATCACCAGGTGGCTTCCCAACCATCCGATATACATGATGCCAAAGACGGTGACAGCGATGTGGGCCAGACTCTGCGACATGTCGCGCCGGAAGACTTCCCGGATCATGATCAACAACAAGCTGCCGGTGAGCACCAGCGGAATCACCACGCCTTGCTTCCAGGCATACCAGCTGAGCGCCAAGGAACAGAAATAGCCCAGTGCTTCGAAGGGCCGGTAGCCTTTGGCATTCATCAAGGCGTAAAATTCGCGCAGCCCCAGGATGATGATCAGGTCAGTCAGGATCAGAAAAAACAGCCCGCCGCGCAACGTGATCAGGTAGAGGCAAGGCACGCCCAACAACGTGACAGCCAGGCGAGGCAAGATGCCCGCGCCCAGAAAACGGGACATGGCCGAAGCGCGGGCCGGTGACTGGACCGAAGCGGTCTCGGTCTGCCGAGTATCATCGCTCACGGATTGGCCTTCAGCAGTCGCTTCCAACGCGCCGGGTCCAGAAGATTTCCCGGCTTCGAATCCGATTGGGTTTTTGCCGCGGATGGCAACGCGCCATACCGCCGCTCCCGGCCCTGAAAGTCAGCCACGGCGAGCAACATGTCGCGCTCCGAAAAATCGGGCCACAACACCGGAGTGATCAGCATTTCCGAATAGGCCGTTTGCCACAGCAAGAAGTTGCTCAGACGTCCTTCACCACTGGTGCGGATCACCAGATCGGGATCCGGCAACTCGGGCGTGTACAAGCCACGGGCGAATTCCTCTTCGGAGACCTGCTCAGCCGTCAGCTCGCCGGCTTCCAGCCGTTTGGCCAGGTGCAAAGCCGCGGCGATGATTTCCTGGCGACCGCCATAGGCCAAGGCCAGATTCAGGGTCAGGCCCGTATTGCTGGAGAGGGAATCGATAACCTGCTGCAGGGCGGCCTGAGCCTTGCCCGGCAATTGCGACAACTCACCACAGGCAGAAAGACGCACATTCTGGCGCTGCAATTCATCCCGTTCCGCACCCAGCGTTTCTTGCAGAAACAGCCACAGGGCTTTCACCTCAGGCGCGGGGCGATTGAAATTTTCCTGACTGAATGTGTAGAGGGTGAGAGCCTCAACCCCGAGGCGGCCACAAATGTCCACGCACCGCCGCACCGAATGGCGCCCGGCCCGATGGCCTGCCACCCGTGGCAAGAAACGTTTTTTGGCCCAACGCCCATTGCCGTCCATGATCACGGCAATGTGGCGCGGCAAATTGCCACGAGCTTCCACGGCAACCTGCAATTGAGCAGTGGGCAACTGGGCCAATTGGGCCAGATCCATTTGCTGGTATTGGGCTATGTCGAACTTCTCAGTCGCCATCCGGGCTTACCCTGCCTCGTAGCGGAGCGGGTGATCACCAATTGATCAACAAATGATCTCCAGTGATCTACAGCTCCATGATTTCTTTGTGCTTGGCATCGACGATGGTATCGATCTGCGCGCAAAACTTGTCGGTCAGTTTTTGGATCTCGTCTTTTTCGCGGTGCAGATCATCTTCAGTGATGGTGCTGTCTTTTTGCTCAGCCTTCAGGGCCTCGTTGGACTCCTGACGCACTTTGCGCACCCCGATCTTGCCATCTTCGGCCAACTCGCGAGCCTGCTTGCCCAGTTCCTTGCGGCGCTCTTCAGTCAGCTCCGGGATCTGGATGCGGATCATCATGCCATCGCTGGCGGGATTCAAGCCCAGGTTCGCGCCCTGGATTCCCTTTTCGATGGCACCGATGGCGCTGCGATCGAATGGCTTGACCGTCAATAGGCGTGGCTCCGGCACTGAAACGGTGGCCAACTGGTTCAGTGGGGTCGGCGCGCCGTAGTAGTCCACGCGCACACCCTCGAGAATCATCGGCGAAGCTTTTCCCGTCCGGATCTTGGTCAGGCGGGTCTTGACCGAATCGACAGCTTCATCCATGGACATTTCAGCGGTTTCCATCACATCGGAACTCATTCTACGACTCCTTCTTGATCCAGGTTCCCTTTTGGGTCCCTTCAATCACCTTCACCAGATTCTGGGGATCCGAAATGTCGAAGACAAACATGGGCAGCCCCTGATCTTCACAGAGGGTGACCGCAGTCAAATCCATGACCTGCAGGCGTTGGTCAATGACCTGGCTATAATCCAACACTTCGAAGCGCTTGGCATCATCAAATTTGTTGGGATCCTTGTCGTACACGCCATCGACCTGGGTGCCCTTGACCAGCACATCGGCGCTGATCTCCAACGCACGCAGGGCTGCAGCCGAATCGGTGGTGAAATACGGGTTGCCCGTGCCACCGGCAAATAACAACACATGCCCCCGATTCATCAACTCCAGGGCTTCGTCGCGGGCGAAGCTTTTGGTCAGAGGACGCTGCTCACGCGGGCTCAAGACTCGCGACTGCAGGCCTTCGCCGCGCAGGTAATCCCGCACGATGGCCGCATTCATGACAGTCGCCAGCATGCCCACGTTGTCGGCGGTCACACGATCCACAATTTCCAGGTTCGCCGAGCGGGCCCGAAAGATGTTGCCGGCGCCCACGACGATACCGACCTGGACCCCCATTTCGGTGACCTGCACGATGGCCTGGGCCAAGGCGGTCAACTTGCTGTGGCAATACTGTTCGTCTTCGGACATCAGCGCTTCGCCACTGAGCTTTAAGAGGATTCGCGTGAATTTCACCGCGTTGCGACCTTTCAACTGGGGAGTTTTCTACAGGACGATTCCATCAACACAATGACGACAAAAACAACAGTCCGCCATCGGTGGCGTGCAAAACCACAAGGTAAAAAAAAGCCCGGGCTTTAAGGCCCGGGCTTGGCACTGAGGCGTCAACCGCCGATCTGATAACGGCTGAACCGCTTGATCGCCATATTCTCGCCGAGGGAACCGATGACCGAATTCACGTAATCCGCGATGGTCATGTCCGGGTCCTTCACGTACTTCTGCTCGAGCAGGACAATTTCACTGTAGTACTTGTCCAC
>JADGEP010000259.1 GCA_016744275.1 Candidatus Krumholzibacteriia bacterium
GCCGTGATGCTGTTCACGGTCGAGGTCCTGGGTGAACAGATGGGTTTCCTGCCCCACCACCATCTGTTGGGATCCGAGAATGTGACCCACGATTGGCCCTTCGTACTGGCCGGTCTCGGCGCCTTCTGGTTGGTGATGCTGACTTGCGCCTATCTGGGCGCGTCAATCATGCGGCACAACCGGGCCATCAAAGACGAGTTGGTCGAACGTCAGGCGGGATTGGTGCAGGCGGATGCCGAAAAGATGGAGTTTTTCCGCTTCGTGACCCACGAGGTCAAGAGCCCCGTCAGTACGGCGCAGAGTGCCGTCCAGGCGGTGTTGGAATTGGAAAAGGACGGGCTTTCGGATCCGGTGCGCGGCCTGTTGGAGCGTGGAGTCAGTCGCCTGGAGCAGGCCAACCGCATGGTGCGTGATCTGGCCGATTTGACCCGAGGTGGGCAATTGCGCCAGGCGGAGGCGACAGTGGTCGATCTTGGCGGAACCGTGGGGCGCATCGCCGAAGGATTTGCCGAGTTGGCCCGCGAGCGCGAAGTGGAAATCGTCATTGCAGCGACCGAGAAGCCGGTCATCGTGCAAATCAATGCCGCGATGCTGGACAAGGTGGCGTCCAACCTGATCGGCAATGGCATCCGCTACAGCAACGAAGGCGGACGGGTGAAAGTGACGGTCAGTACGGTTGGCGACAGAGCCTGCCTGGTGGTGAGCGATCGCGGCATCGGCATCCCGCACGAAGATCAGGAAAAGGTATTCGAAGAGTTTTTCCGCACCCAGCGGGCTCGCGAAATTTCCCGGCTGGGCTCAGGTCTGGGGTTGGCCATTGTGAAACGGTTTGTCCTGGCCATGGACGGCACCATTGAATTGGAAAGCGAGGTCGGCGTGGGGTCCACCTTCCGGGTGTCCTGGCCCTTGACGCCGTCGAAAGCACAGCCCCCGGCAACGATGGAGACGTCACGATGAATCGCAAGTCCATGTCCGGGAAGATCACTTGCGGTGGTCTGATCGAAAAAGGAGGGCACGCCCTGGTCGAAGTCCTGGGCTTCGAGCAGGTCGCCGGTGAACCTTGTGCCATCCTGGGGCGGTTTGGTTCCGCAGGCATCGCGCTTTCGTATCTGAGCGTGGGCAATGACGCGGACGGCCTGGCCAACATGTCGTTCTGTGTGCGTACTGATGACTTGGCATCTCATCGCCATTTGTTGGACGAAGTGAGAGAAGGGTTTTCCCCGCGCAAGGTGAACGCGACGGCGCCGGTTGTGATCATGACTCTTTATGGCCCGCACTTCCTCGAAAAAACCAGTTTGGCCAGCCAGGTCTTCAGCACCTTGTGTGCGGACGGCATCAGTCCCTGCACTGTCTGCTCGTCGGTCAATAGCATTTCGGTGGTCGTCGACGTCCACCTTCGGGACGCAGCTGTGCGGAGTTTGCGACGACAATTTGACTGGCCGGAATAGTCTTCAGCGCCTGCCCGGATTTGACAGTTGCGAAACCGCGTGGTATCTCTCTACGCTTGCCCCGGCAAACCGGATAACGTCCTGGATAAATCCCACTAGCGGAAGCGCGCACCGTCGGCCATGAGCAGCACCCCCGAACCCGCAAAGATGACCCGTAAAGAACGTGAAACCGCTCGTTATCGGCGCGAAATTCTCGACGTGGCCGTGGGGCTGTTTGCCGAACGCAGTTATGCCGAAACCACCATGCAGATGATCGCCGATGCGGCCGAGTTTTCGGTGGGCTACCTCTACAAGCATTTCTCCGGTAAGGAAGAAATGTTCAGAGCCATGGTGGACCACCACATCGCGGTGATGGACAAAGTCATTGAATCCATTGAGGCCAAGGGGTTGGCACCTTTGGAGGAATTGCGCGAAACCTACGAAGCGGTTTGCGCCCATTTTAACCATCATCGCGACTTCATGCGGCTCTACTATCAGAATACGGGCGCCAGCGCTCCCCAAATGGAGCAGCGCAAGGCCGAGCATTTCGAATTGATGATCAAGACCTTTGATGCGGCCATCACTGCCGGTGAGCTCAAAGATGTCGATCCCCGGATGCTGGCGGCGGCTGTGCAGGGCGCCTCGGAGATGCTTTTTCGCGAGTTGTCCAAGAGTGACAACCCTCTCCCATTTGCTCAAATGACTGATTTGTTGTTTCGTCTGTTGATCGACCCCCAAAAAATATAACTCGCTAACATATTCTAACTAAGCTAATTAAGGTGTTTTGTTTTGTTTCGTGAATTTATATTCACGAAACAACTTGCGCGTTCAATCGTGAATGATTATTCATGAATCAAGTTCATGAACCGATATTCACAATCAGAGCGGAGGTTCAGCAAGGTGAAAAGTAGGCTCAGCAACTTGCCTGCCCCGTCCAGTCTCGGTTCGGAAATGCGCCAAACAATCATCGAAGCTGCTGATGAGCTTTTCTCGGCGGCGGGTTTTGCCGGCACGACCATGGGAGATATTGCGGCCAAATCGGGGTGTTCCGTTGGCTACCTGTACAAGCATTTTTCCGGCAAGCGGGCCTTGGTCGAGGCGCTGTCCCTGCACCACCGCGAAGCCATCATTGGCATCCGGCAGCAGGTCCGGGACAAGGAGAAGCGGGGCGGGCTGGATTTTCTCCAGCGCGAACTTGAACTGGTGTGTGCCTACATGCTCGAACACTACGAATTCGTGCGGGCTCACTTCCAGGCAGAGTGCTACGGAAACAAGAACAAGGCGGACTATGACGACGCCTTTCGGGATGAAGACATTGCCCTGATCAAAGAGGCTCAACGCCGTGGAGAAATTGTGCCGGGAGACCCGGAACTGCTGGTGGCTTTAACCAGCGGGGCGATCTGGAATCTCTTTCGAGTGATGGCTGCGGCTGGAGACTTCGAAGGCATGAAAAGAATACCCAAAATCGTCGACGAACTCGTTTATGGACCGCTGCATCCGGCAGCAGATCCGACCATTGGAAAGGACACTGCGAAATAATGAAGTCTTCCTTCATCCGACTCCTGGCCCTCTTGCCGATGTTGCTTTGTGCAACCGGTGCGCTGGCTGGGGCAACATCGCTCTCATTGACCGAAGCGCGCGCGTTGGCGCTGGCCAATGACGAGCAGATCCTACAGATCTCAGAGGCGGTTGCCGCAGCCCGGTTCGATGCCCTTGGTGCACGTTCCGACAAGTTGCCCCAGTTGAACCTGGGTCTGACCTATGCGCGCAATCTGAAGAAGCCGGCGTTCTTTCTGCCGGCCGATATGGCGAGTGCTTTTGGGGGCGAATCCCAAATCGAAATGGGCGGAGACTACGATTTGCAGGGCGCTGCGACGCTGACCTTGAATCTGTGGACGTCGGGCCGCTTGAGCGCCGCGGCAGGCATGGCCGACGCGGCCTTGTCGGCCACGGCCTGGCAGCAGGCGCTGGTTCAGGATGCCGTGCTCTATGGGGTCGATACGGCCTACTTCGATGCCTTGTTGGCAACCGCCCAGGTGGACATCGCGTCCAGCGCGGTAATAGCCGCTGAAGAGGCTTTGCGCGTGACGGCCGCAGCCTACGACCAGGGCACGGCCAGCCGCTTTGATCACCTGCGGGCGAAGGTCGAATTGGCCAACCGCCAGGCGCCGCTGGTTCAGGCGCAGAACATGGAGGACCTGGCCAAGTTGACCCTGCAACGTCTGTGCGGCCTGGCTGCCAATGCCGCCATCATGCTGACGGATCAACTGGAACCGGGCAATGCTCCGGGCGCATTGAACACCTTGCTGGCCGAGATGAACGAGGCGAGCGCCGAGTTGCAATCCTTGCGGCAGGCAAAAGCGATCCGCCGTCAGGCTGTGCGCCTGGCCAAAGCCGGTCGCGGCCCGGTGGTGCAACTCCAGGGGCAGTACGCGGTGCAGGGGCAATGGGATGACGACATCCTGCCCGGCGATGACGAGGCGGCCCGCAGCGCTTCGGTTTCCCTGGGCGTTTCCATTCCTGTTTTTGACGGATTCAAGACCAAGGCCGAGATCGGTCGCAGCGAAGCCGAGCTGCGTCAGGCCGAGGTCGAATTGGAACGGGTCACGCGCAATCGCGAGTTGGGTGTTCGTCAGGCCCGGATTTTTCTGATGAATGCCCTCACCGCTTTGGACGGGCGCCAGGAAAGCGTGGATCTGGCCCTGGAGGCTCACCGCCTGGCGTTGGTGCGACTCGAAAATGGATTGGCCACACCGCTGGAACGGTTGTCAGCCGAACTGGCCCTGACTGACGCCCGCACCCAATTGGCCCAGACTCTTCACAATTGCAATACCGCCCGGGCCGCTTTGACGCTCGCGGTCGGCACTCACCAAGCGCCCACTGACGAGGCGACGGAGGACAAACGATGAGCAACCAGAAACCCCGGACCGGACGCAACCTCATGATCCTGATTGTGGTTGCCGTGAGCATCGCGGCGGTATTCGGCTTCCGCTTCAACCAACTCAGTGCCGATTCGGCCCTGGCCAGCATCCGCACCGAACACGAACGCCTGGGCGTGCCGGTTGAAACGGCCACCGTCACCCGGAATGATTTGGCCACCTGGACGAACCTCGCTGGCACCGTCGAAGGCGTGACCCAGTACCCCATCGTCTCGAACAATGCCTTGCGGGTTGTGGGCCTGCCAGTGACCGAAGGCATGACCGTAGCCAAAGGTGATGTCATCGTGCGCCTGGCCGACGAGGCTCCCAATCCCATGTTTCACTCAACGAACCGCGCTCGGGCGAGCTTCGAAAACGTGCAACGTGATGTCCAACGCCTGCGCAATCTCTTTGCCGAAGGCGCGGTCTCGAAACAGGAACTGGACTCTGCGGAAACGGCGCTCCGGGTTGCCCGGACTGACCTGCAGGATGCCGAAGGCAGCACGGTTCTGGTCGCCAGCCAAGGCGGTGTTGTCGCGGCCATTCTGGTTTCCATGGGTGATACCGCCGACCCGAACCAGCCACTGGTCTGGATCACTGATACGAGTGAAGTCATCATCAAGTTTGATGCTGGCAGCAACCAGGCCCTGTCATTGTCCGAAGGCCAATTGGCCCAGTGGATCTCACTTGAAGGCGGCTCCGTCGATGGTGTGCTCAGCCAGTTGGACCTGATGGCCGATCCGAAATCTCACCTGTTGGCCGGCGAGGCGACTTTTGCCAACGCGGACGGACGCTTTGTCCCCGGATTGCTGGTCAATTTCAAAGTCCGCACTGACCACCGACCCGCTGTGGTGAGCATCCCGGTCGCTTCGGTCAACTTCAAGGAAACCGGCGCGGATGTCTGGGTGGTCAGCGGCAATCAGGGAGATACGGTCGCCGCCCGGCGCGCCGTGGCCGTGGGCCTGCAAACCACTGATGAAGTTGAGATCGTCATGGGCCTGGAGCCCGGTGAAGCCGTGGTGCTCTACGGCCAGACTTTGGTGACAGATGGCGGCAAGGTGAATCCTGTCGGTGCTGCAGGAGGCGAATAAGAGTGAATATCTTCCGCACATTCATCAAGCGGCCGGTGATGACCACCATGCTGGTGGTCGTGATGGTGGTCATGGGGCTGTACTCATACAGTCATCTGGTGACCGAACTGCTGCCGCGCATCAATTTTCCCATCGTGGTGGTGACGACGATCTATCCTGGAGCCGCTCCGGCCGAGGTCGAAACCCAGGTCACCAAAAAAATCGAGGACGAGGTTGCAACCCTGGCCAATATCGAGGAACTGACCAGTGACTCGATGGAGAGCATGTCCCAGATCACGGTGCAGTTTGCACTCAACGTGGACCAGGACCAGGCCTCGATTGACGTCAAAGACAAAGTCGACGGCATCGCGGCCGACTTGCCCGAAGACGCCGAAGATTCGATCATCACCAAGTTTGATTTGGCTGGTGGCGCGGCCAT
>JADGEP010000025.1 GCA_016744275.1 Candidatus Krumholzibacteriia bacterium
GAACTCGGTCGTGGGCGCCGGTGCCATGGTCACCAAGGATGTGCCCGACGGCGCCATTGTCGCCGGCAACCCCGCGCGTGTCTTGCGGTACAAAGACGGATACGGACCGGCGGAGTAGGCATGACAAGAATTGGTCTTTGCCTGGTGGCTGCAGCTTCACTTGTGGCCTGCTCCCTGATTCTAGTTCCCATCGATGCCAGGGCGGAATCCGCCCTGGCCGATTCTTTATTGATCGACGTGGAAACCATGGTCGTCAGCGGTGCCCGTGCGCCCTTGCCCAGTTCGGACAAAACGCGGGTCGAAATGCCGGCTATCGAAATGCGCGACCCCGGCTCGTTGGCTGACCTGGGCGGGCTGATTCCTTCGGCCCGCGTGGCGACCAACAGCCGCGGCGACAGCCACCTGATGATTCGCGGCGCCCCCGAACGTCACGTGCAGACCTTTCTGGATGGCATTCCGCTCAACTTGCCCTGGGATGAACGGGTTGATCTGCAGACCATCCCCATCACGGGCACCGGCCGTTTGGAAGGCAACCGTGGCTTGACCACTCTGATGGACGGTCCGGGCGTGCTGGCTGGGAGCGTGAATATCGTGGCCGGGGAAGTCGACCCCGACGCGGCCCACAATCGCGTCAACATGGTTGGCGGCGACCATGTTTTTGGCCGCACCAACCTGCAGCACAGCAACCGGTTCGGTGCCTGGGATGTTGTCGGCGCCACCGGATGGCAAGGACGAAATTCCTTCAACCTGCCCCAGGACGTCGTCGAAAAGAACGGCGCGGACCGGCGCCTGAACAGCGATCTGAGCCAGTATTCGGCCCTGCTGCGAGGCAGCCGCCCAGTCGCCCATGTGGGTCGGCTGAATCTGCTGGCCACCGCCTGGAGCGCCGAAAAAGGAGTGCCCGCCGAGCTGCACCTGCCCGCCGACAGGCAACGCCACTGGCGTTATCCAGTGCGCCGCCGGGCCCTGCTGGGCGCCTCATTGGCCCTGCCCCTGAATCAAGCCGGCACCTGGGATTTGTCCACCGCAATAAGCGCCGATTTTTTCAATCAGGAAATCGATCCACGCGGCCCGGATGATTGGGACACCGAATTGGTGAATGGCCAGGATTACGAAAAGAACTGGGACCGCACCGGATTCGCCAAAATCCGGGCCACCCATTGGTTCAATGAAGCCATCCAAGTGGCCGTGCAGACGACCGGCCGCTACACCCACCATCGTGAAATTTTGACCGTGGGCGGTCAAGCGGCAGACTACAGCCAATGGCTGGCCTCCATGGTTGCCGAGGCTGAGATCCATCCGGCTGATCGCTGGCGGGTACGTTTGGGAGCGGGCCTGGATCACGCAGCCACGCCGCAATCCGGCCCCCAACCGAGCAACGACGGGGACAGCCACCCGGCCTGGAATGTGCGAACCACTCACACGCTGCCCAATACGGCCGAGTTGCACCTGGCGGCTTCATTGCGCAGCCGGACGCCCTCGCTGCGTGAATTATACAGCGGTTCGCTGGGCCGCTTTGTGCCCAACGCTCAACTGCGTCCCGAGCAGCAGAACCTCTACGAAGTCGGATACGCCCAGGTCCATGGCGCCTGGCGCCTGGAGACCGCCGCATTTTTGCTGTATCTGGAAGATGGCATCGAGAAGGTGGGCGTGACGGGAACCGATCAATTCGAACGGGTGAACCAGACCGAAATCCGGGTGCCGGGATTCGAAGTATCCGGCGGGTGGCGCCTGCGGCACGACGTGGATCTTTCCCTGCAACACACGATCCTGGCGGCGCGGGTCAAGGCCGATGGCGGCTTCGACAATCCGGCCGAAGACCGGCCCGACTATCTTTCACGGGCGGGCCTGAACTGGACGCCGCACTCGGGTCCGGGCGCGCTGGTGGAGTCTGTGCTCACGGGCGCGCGTTGGAGCGCCGACGCCACGGCGCCGGATGGATTGCGGCGCCTGCCAGCAGGTGTTGTTTGGAATTTGCGGGTGCGATGGGTGTTTGTCCATCCGGCCCGCCAGGTTGAATTCATGGCCCGTTTGGACAACGTTTTCAACCAGCGGGTGGATGATCAGGCGGGCTTGCCCAATGTTGGGCAAACGTTCTCGGGCGGCGCGACGATCTCGTTCTAGGCGCCTATTTTTCGGCCTTGATGACCTGGGGCAAATCTTTGCCGGCGGCCACGAATTCCATGGAGATAGAATTCACGCAGTGGCGAGTATTCTTGGCCGTGAGCCCTTCATTGAGAAACACATGCCCCAGATGCCCGCCGCAATTGTTGCAGGTGATTTCGGTGCGCCGGCCGTCAGCGTCGGTGGTGCGTTTGACCGACTCGCCGATGGCATCATCGAAGCTGGGCCACCCGCAACGGGCGTCAAATTTATCGTCCGACTTGTAAAGCGCAGCGTTGCATTGCTTGCATATGAACGTGCCCTTGTCCCAGTTGGTTTCGTGTTCGCCACTGAAGGGGCGCTCGGTGCCCTTCTGCTGAATCACGCGCTTTTCCTCATTGTTCAACTTGTTGTATTTCACGGGTTTTTCTCCAGCTTGTGCGGCCGCAACCATGAGGCCGAGCAGCAGCAACAGGGTCAGGCCCTGGCCCAGACGTTTCATTTTGGTCCTCCCAAGGGTTCATTTTCTTGTACGGCATCAGTAACAACACAAAATGCCGAATTCGCAAGACCTGCCCTTTGGAAATAAAAAACAGGGCGAGGAGTTCCCCGCCCTGTCGCTCAACTTTTTGATCTCACCAAATCTAGACTTGCACGAACCTCGACGCCGGTGCGTTGCAGATCGGGCATTTTTCCGGGGCTGCGCCAAATTCGATGTGACCACAGATGGGGCACAGGTGGAACTCGACTTCGGTCAGGTCGTTACCGGCCTTGGCCGCCTCGAGGGCCTTGGTGTACAGGATGGCGTGCACTTCTTCAGCGGCGACGGCATACTTGAACATCGTCTTGGCCTTGTGGCCTTCGGTGATGGCCTGCTCCAGCATCGGCGGGTACATTTTTTCAAATTCGAAGGTCTCGCCACCGATGGCTTCTTCAAGATTGGTCGCGGTATTGCCCACGCCATCGAGAGCCTTGAAGTGACCGGCAGCATGGATGCGTTCGGCCTGGGCGGTGGTGCGGAAAAGGCGAGCGATGTTGGGCATCCCTTCCTTTTCGGCGGCTTCAGCGAATGACGTGTACTTCTGGAAGGCCTGGCTTTCGCCGGCAAAGGCTTCCTTCAGATTTTCGTTGGTATTGGGCATGGGCTTCCTCCCCGGTTCGAGTAATTTTCATCACCTGATGCTCATGAATCATGGGCCTTGGCCCGGCAACTTTCAAATACAATCAAGGCGCAAAACAGAGCGCTCAACTGGGCTTTAGACCAGGCGACAGCCCATGGCGATACTCAGATACTTGGACTCTTCGCTGTCCGCGCGGCTGGTCAAAACACACGGCGCCGTCGTTCCCACCACCGCGGCGGCCAGGCGGGCGCCAGCCAAAAGAGTACTGGCCTTGTAGAACACGTTGCCGCTCTCGATGTTGGGAAAAACCAGAACATCGGCGCGGCCATCGATGGCCGAATCCAAACCCTTGATGGCACAGGCTTCAGGGGACAACGCCACATCCAGAGCCAACGGCCCTTCGACGATGGCATCGCCAAAGCCGCCTTCGGCCGTGATCTCGGCCGCATCCACGGTCGCCTGCATGCGGGGACTGACCTTTTCGGTCGCCGCCAACAATGCTGCCCGCGGTTTTTCGACACCGAAGCTGCGCGCCGCTTGCAGGCAGTACTTCAGGATCTGAACCTTGGTCGCCTTATCCGGCTGGGGAATGATGGCCACGTCGGCGGCAAAGAGCAGCTTATCGTGACTGGCGAGGTAGGCCGGCAATTCAAATACGCTCACGTGAGAGAGCACACTGCCGGGTGTCAGCAATCCGGTCTCTTTATTCAGGATGAGCTTCATGTAGTCCGAAGTGGCGATTAAGCCTTTCATCAGCACATCGGCTTCGCCGGCACGCACCATGGCCACGGCTTTGGCACCGGCGGCCAAGACCCCCGGCTCGTCGACCACTTTCAGCACGCTGGGATCCAGGCTCAACTCAGCACACAACTCGGCAATCCGCGCACCATCTCCCACCAACGTCACCTCGGCGATGCCGTCGGCAGCTGCCCGGGCCGCGGCCTGGATCGTATTGGGGTCGTGGCCAGCGGCCACCGCCACGCGGCGCGAAGGCTGGTCCTTCAGGTTTTGCACCAACTGGTCAAGGCTGCGGATCTGGCTCATTGGGCATCCTTCACATCGGGGTTGTAGTCGCCGGGAACCTCGCGCCCATCAAGGACACGCAACGCGCCCTTGGCCAAGGCGTACATTTCGTTCTCACCAGGATACGCAGTCACGCCACAACCCAGGGCCTTCACACCTTCGGTGATGTCGCGCACCAGCATCTCGCTGCGGGCCAGGCCACCGGTCAGCAAAACCCGCTCCACCGCTTCGCCGTCAAAGGCCGGCAGCAGGGCCGTGATGTTCTTGCAGATCTGGTAGACCATCGCTTCGTACACGGCGCAGGCTTCGCTGTCGCCGTCTTTCACGCGCTGCTCGACTTCGCGGAAATCAGCGGTACCCAACAGGTCGATCAGGCCGCCCTTGCCCTTGTTCAATTTCAGCAATTCATCCAAGGTGTATTCGCCGCTGAAGCACAAGCGAATCAGATCACCGGTGGGCATGGAGCCACTGCGCTGGGGGCTGAAAGGGCCTTCGCCATCCAGGCCGTTGTTCACGTCAATGTAACGACCCTTGGCGTGGGCCCCGACGGTGATGCCGCCACCCATGTGACAGACGATGACGTTGAGGTAGCGGTAGAAGGTTTCGTTCTCTTCGGCATAGCGCCGCGCCGTCGAAATCTGATTCAAGGCGTGGCTGATCACCTTACGCCGGATGGCCTTCATGCCTGTGACCCGCACGCGGTCCGGCGATTCATCGACCACTACCGGGTCCACAATAAAGGCCGGCTTTTCAGTGCCTTCGACCAATTCACCAGCGATGAGCGCACCCAGGTTGGAAGCGTGATCGCTGCCCGTACCGCCCAACAGATCGTCGCGCATGCGTTGGTTCACGGCATAGGCGCCGTGCTTGATGGGAGCCAGCAGCCCCCCACGTCCGCTGATCGCGTCGAGGTCCGCCAGGTCCACGCCGTGATTGCCCAGGGTCTTGAGGATGACATCCTTGCGCATGCCGTACTGCTCGACGATGCGCTTGCCTTCGTACGGATCCAGATCGGCCGCCGAGTGCTGGATCTCTTCGCTGAAGCTCTCCTGCTCGCCTTCGTAGACGGCGATCTTGGTCGAGGTCGAACCGGGATTGATCGCCAGGATGCGGTGGCGCGGAAAGAACGTGTCTTTGGGAGTGCGCGACCAGTGACCAAAGCGGTGCAGGCGCAGCACACTGGCCTTGACCCCCAGCGCGGCGTCGGCGGCCGTCGAATCCATGGGCAAATCCACTCCCTGAAAACGCAGGCCAAACATGACGCTGAATTTGCGGGCTTCCGGATACCGGGTCGCGTAGAGGTGAAACAGAAGGTTGCCCGTATCGAGATTCGGCACGACCAGCACATTGGTGCCGCCGTCGAAGCCAGACTCCTGGCCTCGTCGATACAGGTGGGCCGAGCGCCGCGACAAGGCCACCGAAATTTTCACTTCGCCTTCGATGTTGATCGATTTGTAGCGATCGCCGAGGCGCACCCGATCCGCCAGAATCTCCGGCACCAATTCGCTGGCCTTGCGCACCAACTCCGGGCTGGGACCCTCGTCAGAACCCTTGTTCGAATACGATACCATGGCGCCGTTGATCACGGGCAAGACGTCGCTGGGGAAGATGTCACGCGCCACGGCGCAGGTGCCCACCGCCACGTTGGCCAATACTTCGGGATCCATGCTCGCATTGCTGCCCACATCGCCGACGACCAGGATGTTGTGGGGGAAGATGTCCGTCGGGTGCGAATCCGGCAGCACGATCACGCCCGCCTCGCAAACCACTTCCTGCTTGGCCAGGATGCGGGTCATGGGCCGGAAATAATCGCGCGGTTCGTGAGTGATGCCGCCGACGACCATATCGGCGTGCCCCTGACGCACCGCCATGATGCCAAAGCGGCAAGTCTGTTGCAACAGGTCGCGGGCCTCGTCAACATCATCAGTGCGGCTGAGGGCCTTGGGCAAATCCACACAGGCCTGGGCGAATTCTTCCCGCAGGTCGGTGCGCTCGGCCGGGTCCACAAATGCGCTCTCGCTCAGGGCGAATTCAATCCGGGTCGAGTCCATGTGGCCCAACTCGCGGTGGATGACATCCTTGACCGCTTCTTCACTGGCCAGGAACACCGGTCGGATGAATCGGGGCAGATAACACGCCGCCTCGATGATGCGCGGATCGGTCGGCTCGGTGAAGACCACCGCCGGTTTGTTTTTCATCACCGCAAGGATCTGTTTGTCCAGTGATGCCTCGATATCGTACATTGGGTCCCTCCGGCGGGGCGAGTCGGGTTCGTGAATAAATTAACATCAGCTTGAGAACTCCAACTTGGTCACTTCGGGTGGCTTTGGCAAGGGTCCGCCATGAGCTTTCAGAAAAACCCACAGTCCAGCAAAAGGCTTTTCCAAGTTATTGGCCAAACCCTTGATAAAGCACCAGTTAAACTCGATACATTCGACCGCCCCTGGTGGCTTGTGGACGTGTTCGAACAGCGCCTCATCCTGGTGCAGGGCCGCGAACCCCAGGACAGTTGGTCGGTCTCGACCGCGGCCGCCGGATTGGACAATCGTCAAGACAGCGGCGGCACCCCGCCAGGCCTGCACCGCATCGCCCGCAAGATCGGCGAAGGCAGCCCCGTGGGCACGGTTTTCAGCAGCCGCGAGCCCACCGGGGAGACCTGGCAACCTCATCAGGAATTGCCGGACGATCTGATCCTGACCCGTATACTGACCCTGAGGGGCGCCGAGCCGGGCCTCAATCTGGGTCCCGGTGTCGACACTGAAGAGCGCTACATCTACCTCCACGGCACCAACCACGAGGACGGTCTCGGCGAACCGGTTTCACACGGCTGCGTGCGCCTCGCCAATGCCGACGTCTGCCAGGTTTTTGATCTGGCCGCAGAAGGGGATCACCTTGTCATCGTCTGAAACTTTGTCACCATCTGAACAGATTCCGCCAATTGGCCCCCAAGCCTGGCTCCACTTCGCCGGTGTGGCCGGCAGCGGCATGAGTGCCCTGGCCCAGTACCACGCCCAACAGGGCGGCCTGGCCACCGGCAGCGACCGCGCTTTTGACCACCACGAACGGCCCGAAATCCGGGCCTGCCTGCAAGATCTCGACGTGCAATTGCAGGCCCAGGATGGCTCTTTCCTTTTGCTCAATGAGGGCGCCTTTGCCGGGCGCCAACCCGACGCTGTGGTCGTCAGCACCGCGGTCGAAGACAAGGTCCCGGACGTGAAGGCCGCCAAAGCTGCCGGCATTCCCATTCTGCACCGCAGCGAATTGCTGGCCCGGTATGTCGCCAGCCACCGCACCATTGCCATCAGCGGCACCAGCGGCAAGTCCACCGTTACGGCCATGGTTTTTGCCATTCTGCAGGCTGCCGGAAAAGGTCCGGGATTGCTCACCGGTGGTGCCTTGGCCTCCTTGGTCGCCCAAGGGCAGTTGGGCAACGCCTGGGGCCCCACCGCTGCCACGGACGGCCCTCCCTGGCTGGTGATTGAGGCCGACGAAAGCGACGGCAGCCTGGTCCGTTACCACCCCTGGGCCGGCGTGGTGCTCAACCTGGGCCTGGATCACAAGTCGCCCGCCGAGATCCTGGCCATGTTCACCACTTTCCAGGACAACGTTCAGGGGCCATTGGTGGTGGCGGACGAACCGAATCTGAAAACTCTCCATGACGGGAATGCGCTCTTTGGCATAGGCCCCGGGCCGGGCACCCGCGCCCTGGACCTGGCCCTGCTACCGGCCGGGGCAACTTTCACCATCGACGGCGTGGCTTTCCAATTGCAGGTCCCTGGTGCCTACAATGTCTTGAACGCTGCGGCGGCGGTGGCCGTCTGCAGCGCCGCTGGCGTTTCGGCCGAGCAAGCCGCCTCCGCTCTGGCTGATTTCACTGGTGTGGCGCGACGATTCCAAAGTGTTGGCCGGGCCCGCGACATCGAAGTCATCGACGATTTTGCCCACAACCCGGACAAGATCGCCGCCGCTCTCGGCGCCGCCCGCACCCGCACCGAAGGCCGCGTATTAGCTGTGTTTCAGCCACACGGCTACGGCCCGACCCGCTTTCTGCGCGAGGCCCTGGTCGACACCTTCAGTACGGAACTGCGGCCGCACGATGTGCTCTGGATGCCGGAAATATTCTTCGCCGGAGGAACCGTCACGCGGGACATATCGGCAGGGGATTTGATCGAGGAGATTGGGCAACGCCAGCGCGATGCGCGCTTTATCGCCCTAAGGAACGATTTGCCGGCGGCCATAGCCGCCGAAGCCCGCCCCGGTGATCTGGTGCTGGTGATGGGCGCCCGCGACCCTTCGCTGACTGGTTTTTGCCGCGACATCCTGACCGCCCTGGATTGAGGCGGTGGAGTTTAGGCCACCTGCGGGGCCAACATCTGAGCCACCACTTCCAGCAATTTCTGGCGGTCCACCGGCTTACTGAAGGTGTTGGCCACACCGAAGCGCCGGGCCCATTTCAGGTAGTCTTCGGGGTTGATCCGTCCGCCTCCCGAGATGGCGATGATCTTGACGTCTGCGTCCAGGCTTTTCATCTCCATGATCAACTCGATGCCCTCTTTTTCGGGCATGACGATGTCGGTGATCACCAGATCGATGCTATTGGCGCGATAGGCTGCCAAGGCCTGCACACCATCGCCGGCTTCAACCACGCCGTAGCCTTCACGCTCCAAAGTGATGCGCAACATGTCCCGGATCTGCTGGTCATCGTCCACGATCAGAATCTTATTCATGCCTCAATCTCCTCTATACTGCTGTTGTCACACTTGTCAATTCTTCGAGAACCTCGCCCAATTCCTTCATGCTGATCGGTTTGAGCAAATGATAGCGGATGCCTGCGGCGCAGGCCTGTTCGTGAAATCGTTCGTCGCTGTGGCCAGTGATCAGCACCACCGGCAAGCCGGGCCGGATGGACATCATCTGGGTTCCAATTTCGAAGCCCGTAATATTGGGCATCGACTGGTCGGTGACGACCACGTCAAATCGGTCAGGCTGGGCCCGGAATGTTTCCAAGGCCTCGATGCCGCCGGCAAAGCCGGTCACTTGGTAGCCAAAGCGGGTGATCGCCTTTTCCAGAACATTCAAAACCATGGGTTCATCATCGATCACCAGGACGTGCCCCTGGGCCCCCTTCGCCGCAGACCCCGTGGACACCGGCTCAGGTGCCTGCGGCGCCACGGCGGTTCTCAAGGGCAATAGAATCGTGAATTCGGTACCCACGCCGGGCTCGCTTTCCACCGAGACGTGCCCCCCGTGATCAGCAACGATGCCATGCACGGTAGCCAGGCCCAAACCAGTGCCCTCGTGACCCTTTCGGGTCGTAAAATAGGGTTCAAAAATGCGATCCAGCACCGCCGGGGCGATTCCTCGACCAGAGTCGATCACCCGGATCCGGACCCAGTCTCCCGGTTGCAAATCCTTCAGGGCGCCGCTGCGCTCCTGTTCCGCATCGACCTGGTCCACGACGATGCGCAAAACTCCAGGCGCGCCGTCCATGGCGTATTGCGCATTGGTGCACAGGTTCAATAGCACCTGGTGAATCTGGTTCGCATCGACCATGACCCGACCATCGGGCCCGTTCTGTTGCGTTTCGATCTGGATTGTTGCCGGCAAGGTGGCCCGCACCAGGTCGAGCCCTCCGCCCAGCAGTTCCGCCACTGAAACCACTTCCCGACAGCCATCGGTGCGGCGACCAAAGGCCAACATCTTTGCCACCAGGGTCGCCGCTCGGTTGCCCGCCCGGGCAATCTCCTGCAACGGCGTATGGGCCGGATGCTCGCTGGGTATATCGTCCAGGGCCAGGTCCGCGTAGCCCAACAGGGCGTAGAGAATGTTGTTGAAATCGTGGGCGATGCCACCGGCAAGGGTGCCGACCGCTTCCAACTTCTGGGCTTCGTGGAGGCGTTCCTTGAGGCCCACTTCACGGGTCACGTCCCGCTTGGCCGCCACAAAATGGGTGATGCAACCGCATTCGTCGATCACCGGGCTGATCGTGGTGTCCTCGGTGAACAACTCGCCATCCTTGCCCCGATTAACCAACCGTCCGGACCAGACTTCTCCCTGGGTCAAAGTCTGCCACATTTGCCGATAAAACTCCGCGTCCTGGTGGCCGCTTTTCAGCAGCCGGGGGTTGGTGCCCAGAACGCTCGCTCGCGTGTGTCCGGTCATGGCGCAAAAGGCGGGATTCACGTACTGGATCTGTCCCTGGGCATCGGTGATGACAATCGCGTCGGCCGCGTGGCTGATGGCCGTCACCAAACGCTGGTTTTCCTTGGTCAGGATTTGCCTGCTGGTCGTATCGCGGCAGATGACGATGTCGGTGGTGGCGGCGTTCCAGGCCACTCTTTCGATCCGCACTTCCACCGGCACCGATTTCCCGACCTGGTCCAGCAGGGTCGACTGCAATGGCATTTCCACCTGATCCTGGGGCGAAAGCGCTTCTACACTGGCCACCACGGCTCGTAACCGGCCAAACCCGGGCAGAACCTTTTCAAACGGCAAGCCCACCAGCGGATTCTGGTTTCCCGCCGCACAGTTGGCAGCCGCCGCGTTGTGGAAAACCACCAATCCGGCTTCATCCACGGCGTAGATGCGGTCGGTAAAACAATCCAGAACCGATGACAGGTTCTGCATATCGACACCCTCGCCGGCGGCAGCAGAAGCATTTTGCTGCTGCTGTTGGGCCACAAGGATCGGGCCAGGGTCTTTTTTGGGGTCGCAATGGTCTTTCATGGCACGAAATGCAACAATCCCGGTTGAGTGGGTGAATGGCCTTCTGCTATCAGTAGATATCGTTTGGAAATCTTTAGGTTTTACTAAAAAGTGGGCCAAAATGTCGAAACGCGTCCTGCACATCCTCAGCCAGCGTCCCAGCCGCACCGGCAGCGGTGTGACCCTCGAGGCCATGGTCCGCCGGGCCAGCCAAGCCGGGCAGGCAGGCCAACGGGGCTGGACCCAGGCAGTCATCGTTGGCGTGCCCAGCAACGAGGCCCAGCCCGAAGTGGGTGGACTGGCTCAAGAGGCCATCCGGCCGCTGCTTTTCGCCCCAGAAAACGGGACTGCAGCCGACCTGGATTTCCCCGTTCCCGGCATGAGCGACGTGATGCCCTACCCCAGCACCGTTTGGTCGCAAATGAGCAACAGACAATTGGAGCGTTACCGGGCGGCCTGGCGCCTGCATTTGTCCACGGTGATTGCCGATTTTGCCCCGCACGTGATTCACAGTCATCACATCTGGCTGGTCTCTTCTATGCTGAAGGACCTGGCGCCCGGTATTCCCGTTGTCGCGACCTGCCACAGCACGGGGCTACGGCAAATGGAATTGGCGCCCCACCTGGCCGAAGAGGTGCGCCGCGGTTGCGCCCAACTGGATCACTTCTGCGTGCTGAGGGATGACCATCGTTCGGCCCTGAGCGAGACCCTCGGTGTCGCCTCTCAACGTATCACCGTGATCGGCGCTGGTTACCGACCCGATCTCTTCCACGGCGCCCCGGCCCCAGCGGCCACCAAACAGGGCCTGCTCTATATCGGCAAATACAGTCATGCCAAAGGGTTGCCCTGGTTGCTGGACGCCTTCACCAATTTGCTGGCCGACCAACCCCATCTGCGCCTGCACGTCGCTGGCAGCGGCGCTGGGCCCGAGGCCGAAGCTTTGCGCCGCCGGATGCAGGATCTCGCACCCCAGGTGGTATTGCACGGGCAATTGAACCAGGCGCAGCTCGCGGGCTTGATGCGTGACTGCCAGGTGTGCGTGCTGCCATCGTTCTACGAGGGCGTGCCACTGGTGCTGGTGGAAGCCGCGGCCTGCGGTTGTCGCCTGGTGAGCACGGCGTTGCCCGGGGTTGTCGAACGCATCGCGCCACATTTGGCAGAGCAACTGGAATTGGTCCCGATGCCCCGCCTGCAAGGCCTGGACAAACCGCTTGCCGTGGACCTGCCGCCCTTCGTATCAGCTCTCGAAGAAGCGATGCGGCGAGCCCTCACCGCCGACACGACCACTGGGCCCACCCCCTCGGCCCTGGAGCCATTCACCTGGGAAACCGTATTTGGGCGGGTGGAAAAGATTTGGAATGACTTAACCTCATGAATAACAACAAATAAGGTTATCTTTACTCAACTTTTTTGCACCTCCGGCCGATATCTGCGGTACACCAACGCCAGTTTTTGCAAACATCGTGAATCAGCTCGCCCGCCCCTCAGCGGCACCCAAGGACACCCATGATCACCCTCGAAGTGCCTCGAGTTTTTTCTCCCTCGGCGCAAGCCCACATGCTGCAGGCGCAATGCCAGAACGCCAAGCTCGCGGATTACCCGTGGTTGGGCAGCATGTCTCGCACCGTGACCGTCCCCATGCTGGTTCTGAACGAAGAGCGGCGCGTCATCAAGGCCAATCAGGTCTTGCTCGATATGTTCCAGCTGCAACACGAATCGCAGATTCTGGGCATGGACCTGGCGATCAAAGACCCGCAGGATTTCAAACTGCGGGAAGAATTTCTCCAGGTTGACGGGGCCGGATATTGGATCACCACCATTGATGATCTGAGGGACGAAGCCAAACGCCGGACGTTGGAAAAAGTCTTCCTGCATGACATCCTCAACACCGCCGGTGGCGTGCAGGGCCTGTCCGAAGTCATGGCTGAGGCCGAACCCGGCGACATGGACTACCTCACCGGCACGGTGAAACATCTGGCCGACCAGTTGGTCGATGAAATCACCGCCCAGCGGGACTTCCTTTCGGCCGAGCACGGCGACCTGCCGGTTGACCCCAAGCCGGTCAATGCCGGCGCCCTGGCCAAGATGGTGGTGCAACGGTACCGCAACCATCCGGTCACCGAAGACCGCCAGATGTTGCTCGTGGGCGAAGACTCGCCCGTGGTGTTTCGCACCGACCCCACAGTGCTTTCGCGGGTGCTGAGCAACATGGTCAAAAACGCCCTCGAAGCCAGCCCCGACGCCACCGTGATCACGGTGGACTTTGGCAGAAAACCCGGCCTCAAAGGTCCGGGTCAGGTTTGGTTTTCGGTTCACAATCCGGGATTCATCGCTGAAGACATTCAGCCGTTGGTATTCACCCGCTCTTTTTCCACCAAGGGCGCCGGGCGGGGATTGGGCACCTATGGCATGCGCCTGTTGAGTGAGCGCTTTCTCGGCGGCCGGGTGGACTTCGAATCCCACCCGACCGCAGGCACGGTCTTCACCGTCACTCTGCCTTTTGACGGGCCTTGTAGATAAGGTTGCCACCAAAGGCGATCAGCAGCACCGGCCACCAATCCTTGATCCAGGACAACGAGACGTCGAAGTTCAAGTCCAGAATGAACAGCACTCCAAAGAGAACCAGCACCACGCCGCCGAACAACGAGCCGCCCGCTGTGGGCATGGCAAAACTGTCGGGCACGTCTTCGCCGCCCTTGCCGGACTTCACACTGTTGTAGTGCATGGCCCGGCGGTTGGCGTCGATCATGTTGAAGATCCAGAAGAAGGCCAGGAAGACCCCGAAGAAGGGCTCCATGCCGTGGATCGAGCCCGAGGCCAAGGCCGCAATGGTGCCCGCGACAATCAGGATGTTGATGAACCCCTGTTGATAATAGCCCACGTACACCTGGCCAAGGCCCGGCATGCAGCTGAGGATCGAAGCCAGGGCCGGCGACTTGCGCGCCGTGTTGCGGCGCGGTGCCCGGTCATAGACCTGGTCCGAGTAGGGAACTTGAGGATTCTCCGGAGAGACGCCCTGGGTTGATTCTTGTTGATTTTCGTATTGCGCGCCGTTCATGGCTCTCTCCTTTTTCGGTTCCACTCTTGTCACTGTACTATGGTCCATCGGTCAATTCAGATTCGTGCCACCATTGGTCCCAGACCGTGCCCCAGCTGCTCAAGGCGGCCAGGATCTCGTAGCCCACGCCACTCAGGTCCCGCGCCTCGGCCTGGTCGACCAAAGTCTCCCAATGATTGCTCAATTCGTTGCGGCTGGCGGCCGTGCGGTCGGCCCGTCGGTTCAGTCCATTTTCAAATTTTTGCCAATAATTGCCCGCCTGTTCGTAGCCGGCGTCGACCGTGTTGTCGGTCCGCACTTCAAGCCAATCGTTGGCCTGAGAAAGAGCGGGCCCCACCACGGGCAAGGTCTGCGGCCCGGCAGTGACCACTTCCAGGGCTTGTCCGGGCACCCCTCGCAGTGGTGAACCCGGCAGGCTGGTCAGCAAGACCAACACCACGGTGGCGGCATAAGCGACCTGCAGCGAGAACTCGGGCCGGATGATTCTCTGCGCCCACCACTGCCCCACGCGATCCATCGCTCCGGCCAGTCCAGTCGGGTGCTCCGAGTGCACCACAGGTTGTGCGGCAGCACTGGTGCGGGCCAGGACTCCGGCCAAAAACTCGGGCCCGGGCTGAATCTCGGCCATCTGTGGCAGTAGCGGATTCAGCCAGCCCAGGGTGATGGCCAACTCGCGGCAATCGGTGCAGTGTTCCAGGTGGGCCTGCACCAATTGGCGGTCCATGCCCTCAAGGCGGTCGTCCATCAGGTCCGAAAGCTGCTCTGCGGCCCGGCCACAGGCGCCGCCGGTGGTGCGGCCCAGGACACCGCCGACAAAAGCGTCGGCGTCAAAATTGGGGAAGTCGCGTTTGTCGGTCATGACATCGCCTCCGCACCAGGCTGATTCTCGGGGCCTCCGCCCAAATCGGTAACGGCTTTGGCCAGTTCGATGCGCGCCCGGCTGGAACGGCTTTTGACCGTGCCAAGCGGCAGGTCCAACATGCCGCTGATCTCCTCCAGAGGCAGCCCCTGGATATCTTTCAGCACGATGATTTCCCGGTTGATCTCGCTCAATTTCTGCAGCGCCCGATGCACCATTCGTTGGCGTGTGGAGCTGATCAGGCGGTCTTCGGGAGTGGGCCCGCCGTGCTTCAGGCCGACCATGTCGTCAGCCGGGATGTCCTGCCGGGGGGGCCGGGCTTTGCGACGGCGCAAGTGGTCAATGCAAGCGTTGCGGGCGATGCGCAGCATCCAGGAGACGAATTTTTCGGCGTCGATACAGGTTTCCAGGCGCTGGTAGATCCGGACGAAGATGTCCTGAGCGAGATCCAGGGCTTCGTCCTGTTCTCCCACGTAACCATAGGCTACGGCGCAGATTCGTCCTTGATGCTGTCTCACGAGCACCTCCCAGGCCAATTCGTCGCCGGCTTGGCAACGTCTCAGCAGTTCTGTCTGGTCTACTTGCATGCGGTCGATCGCTCCCTGGCCGTGATTCCGAGGATTCGCACTTTCGATCTCCATTCACTCTCCATAGCCCCACAGACGCACCCCGGATGTCAATGGTTCGGTGGAAAGTGGCTTTTTTTTTGGAATGGAACAATTCGCCCTTCATGCCGTATTTTGCCACTATTCAACGCCATCCCCTGAACCACTCGGAGCGCCGATGCCCTCGTCCACCGTGTTCTCAGTCCGCCTGGCTGTGCTGTGCTTGTGCCTGGGCCTGGCCCCCAACGCTTTTGCCCAGGATTACCTGCCCCATTTTTCACCCACCGGCGGCGGGCCCACCCACTCCGACCAGGCCAACGGCACCACCACGGCGGTGCCCAGCCTTGAGGCCTTCCGGGTCGAAAACGACGGCATCACCATGGACGGCGTCCTGGATGAACCCGCGTGGCAATATGCCCAGACAGGTTGGGGATTTCGCCAGGCCGACCCCGAACGTGGAGCCGAGGCCTCGGTGCAGTCGGTGTTCAAGGTCGCCTACGACGACAACGCCATCTATTTTGCCATGGCCTGCTATGAAGCGGACATGAGCAATGTCACCAGCTATCTCAGTCGCCGCGATGAGATCGGCGCTTCCGATGTTGTCAGCATCTACATCGACCCCTACCACGACAAGACCACCGGCTACAACTTCCGCGTGAATGCCGACGGCGTGATGCAGGACGACTACATCTATGACAACGGCAACCGGGACCGCGACTGGAATGCCGTGTGGCAGGCCGAAGTTTCTGAGGATAAAAACGGCTGGTATGTCGAAATCCGGGTGCCTTTTTCCGCCATCCGCTTCAAGCCCGAAGACAACATGACCTGGGGACTGCAGGCCTATCGCTGGCTGCACGGGCGCGGCGAAGACACGGGCTGGGTCATGTGGGACCGCAACCCGAGCGGCTTTGTCAGCCGCTGGGGCCAGTTGACCGGATTGTCTGGTATCGAAAATCCCAGCAAGCTTGAAGTGCTGCCCTATCTGGTGACAAAGCACACCGATCCCGCCATTGACGGCCCCGATGACCAATGGGAGCACAACCAGAATCTGGGCGCCGATTTCAAATACAACCTGACAGCCAACCTCACGCTCAATGCGACCTTTCAGCCGGACTTTGGCCAGGTTGAAGCCGATCCGGCCACTTTGAATCTTTCGCCGTTTGAAACGTTCTACCGGGAGAAGCGACCCTTCTTTGTGGAAGGCGCGCGCTATTTTCAGCATCCCGATTTCAACCTCTTCTATTCGAGGCGGATCGGCACCGGCGATCCCAACGCGCGCATTCGCAGCGCCGCCAAGTTGACGGGGAAAATCGGTGGCGATTTTTCAGTGGCCGTGCTGTCGGCCGTCACCGATATCGGTCAATCCGGACGAGCCCACAACCCCTTTGTCGGCGGCACTCAAAAAGCGACCTTCAATCTGGTGCGATTGGGCAAGGAATTCGCCGAGGGCAATCACCGGGTGAACCTGATGGGCACGGCTGTCAAACGCGACAAAAGCTCTTTTGCCGAGGCGAATCGACGCCTGCAACGAGACGGCTATACCGGCGGTCTCGATTTTGAGTTGAATTTCAAAGACCGCGAATACCAACTGTCCGGCTCGGCGGTCGGCACCATGGTCGATCCTTTCGCAGACAGGTTTGACCCGACTCCCAGCGGCGAGACCCGATACGGAACCGGTGGCAGGCTGAGCGCCGACAAGCGCGGCGGCAACTGGCGCGGTTCATTGACCGGTCGCTGGGAAAGCGACAAACTGGATCCCAACGACATGGGATTCCTGAGCGCACCGGATGAAAAAGTGGTCGCCGCGGACATCGAATATCGCTACGCCGCCGATGGCAGCGGCGGGGCCTTCAATCAGGCCCAATTCGAACTCGAGGTCTACAAAAGTTGGTTGTATGCCGGCAATTCCGGCACCGCGTTTGGTGGTGACGAGGAAGCCTGGAGCTACGGCCGTGGCCATGGGCAATCCAGTGGTGTGCATTTTAATGCCTGGGGCCAGCACAGGTCCTTCCATCAGGGCTGGATATTTGTGGGGCAGGCTTTTGACCGCACGGAAAAATACAAGACCCGCCGGTTCGAAGATGCGCGCGGTCCGCTGATGACCCAACCCGGTTGGACCAACATCGCGGCCGGCATCACCTCCGACTGGCGCAAGCCCGTCTCGGTGCATGCTGAAATCCACACCGACTTTGGCGAAAACCTGAGCGGTTTGGCCGGCGAACTGGGCCTGACCTGGCGCCAAAACCAGCATTTCTCCCACGAGGTCGGGATTGGCGTGCGGCACAATCAGACCGACGCCCAGTGGATTGAAAACTTTGAAAATACGGGCGCCCGTCCCGGCGTGCAGGGCATTGGCGGCGTCGACTATGTGTTTGGCGAACTGGACCAAATGATCTGGGACCTGACCGTGCGGTCAAGCGTGCTCTTTGACCGCGAACGCAGCCTGCAATTGTA
>JADGEP010000260.1 GCA_016744275.1 Candidatus Krumholzibacteriia bacterium
AGCTCATGGTTATGCGTTCACCAACAGAAAGGAGCATGTCCAATTCCCGGCGGGGAGGGTTGGCGTTGGTCTCTCGGGCCAAGGCTTCCAATTCATTGGTCGTTGTGCCCATGGCGCTGACGACCACGACCATCCGGTATCCCCGATCGCGGGCGTCCCGAATATCGCGAGCGACAACTTTGATTCTCTCCACACTTGCCAGGCTGCTACCGCCGTATTTGCGGACAAGCACAGGAGTTGGGGAGGATGCTGGGGGTTGGTACACGACGACCTCTCATCCGAACTGGGGGCGGCTGTGGTGGACTGCATGGGCCTTCCTGAGCCGAACAATAGCTCAGGACTGCCACCGGAACAATATCAGGCCCAAGAAATTCCCCTCCCGGGACAGGATACGGAATATTTGATGTTCAAATCGCAGGAAATGCCGGATAATCCGCCAGAAGCGCCGGATGCGCGGATTGCGACCCATAAGAGACGATCTCTGGCGAAAACCGAGGCTCAGGATCGGCGAGAAAGACTGGAGCGGTACGGGCCTGGCGCCTGGACCGTGGCTGAATTGCTTGCTTGTGTGCTCGGACCCGGCGGGTCGGTGACGCCTGGAAATGCGGCCGAACGGCTGTTGGGAGACGCTGGTGACCTTGGCGAACTGGCGACGATGACTCCGGCTTTGTTGGCCCACCGTTCTGGGATGGGGCCAGGTCGTTGCGAGCGTTTGTTGGCGGCTTTCGAACTTGGCCTCAGGGCCCACGAGCCCCAGGTGCGCCAAGGGCTGATCGTCAGGAGACCTGAAGACCTGCATCCGTTGCTCCGCAAGGAATTCCGGGGTCTTGACCGGGAACGATTTCTTGCGCTTTATCTCGATTCAAGGCATCGTGTGCAGTCAATGGAAACCGTTTCCATCGGCTCATTGAATGCTTCTCTGGTCCATCCCCGGGAGGTATTCAAGCCCGCGGTGGCCCTCTCGGCTGCAGCGGTGATCGTGGCCCACAATCACCCTTCGGGCAACGCCCGCCCGAGTGGGGACGATCTGGACCTCACAGCGCGGTTGGACCGCTGTGGTGAGTTGCTGGGCGTAGCGCTACTGGACCACCTCGTGGTCGGTGACACGGAAGTGACGAGTATCAGGGAATACGGTTGGCCGACGGGCCCGGACACATGATCCGGACAATCCCGTGGGAATAACCGCCTCCGGAAGGATTCGGAAAATGATTAAGCGCCTGCAGGCGATGTTCACCAATGATATCGCGATCGATCTGGGCACAGCTAATACGTTGGTCTATATCAAGGGCAAGGGCATCGTGCTCAATCAGCCTTCGGTCGTTGCCTTGGACAAGGTGACCGACAAGGTCTATGCCGTGGGTGGCGAAGCCAAGGCCATGCTGGGCAAGACGCCGGACCGCATCCAGGCCATCCGGCCCATGAAGGATGGCGTGATTGCTGACTTTGAAGTCACCGAATTCATGCTGCGGGAATTCATCAAGATCGCTCAGAAAAAGCGGCACTTCATCGCCCCGCGTATTGTCGTGTGCGTGCCTTCGGGCATCACCGAAGTGGAGAAGCGTGCGGTGCGAGACAGCGCCAAACACGCCGGTGCACGTGAGGTCTTTTTGGTAGCCGAGCCCATGGCTGCAGCCATTGGCGTGGGACTGCCGGTGGATCAGCCGTCGGGCAACATGATCATTGATATTGGTGGTGGCACGACCGAGATCGCGGTCATCGCGTTGAACGGTATTGTCTGTGACACTTCGATCCGCGTGGGTGGCGATGAACTGGACGAAGCCATTGTCAGTTACATCAAGAAGAACCACAACCTGCTGATCGGTGACCAGACCGCCGAAAACATCAAGAAGACTATTGGCTCGGCCTACAAATTCGACGAAGAACGGGAAATGGAAGTGAAGGGGCTGTACCAGGTCAGCGGCGTGCCCAAGACCTTGAAAATCTCTTCGGTGGAAATTCGCGAAGCCTTGATGGAGCCCATCCAGGCGATTTGCGACGCCTTGAAGCAATCCCTGGAGCAGACGCCTCCCGAGTTGGCGGCAGACATCAAAGATCGTGGCATTGTATTGACTGGTGGCGGCGCCCTGATCAAGGGATTGCCCGAATTGCTGCGTGAACAGACCGACCTGCCCATCAATCTGATGGATGACCCGCTGTTCTGTGTGGTTCTGGGCACCGGCAAGATCCTGGATGATTTTGATCGCTACCGCCCGGTGATCATGCAGAGTGGCCGGAACTGATCGGGTGCGGCTGCATGATCAGGCCCAATAAAGTGGATATCGACCGATGATGGTGCGTTCACTGAATTTTTCCTTTCGCAATGAGATCCTGACCCTGGTCGTCTGCGTGGGGTTGTCTCTGACCTTGTTGTTTCTGCCATCGGGACAGCGGCTCTATGTGGCGGATCGGTTGGGGCTGGTTCTGACGGAGCCGTATTGGAATGTGCGCAACTACGCCGAGGATGTTTTTCGCATCCGTGACGAAAATTCCCTGTTGAAAGAACGCATTGCGGAGCTGGAGTTGTTGGCCGATGCCGGCGACCGCATGCAACGTGATGCGGAATTGATGGTTGGCCCGGCGTTGGACCCTGGATTTGATGGAGAGTTGGTGCCCTGTCGGGTCGTGATGAGGCAGCGCAGTCGGTTTGCCACCATGATCAAAGTGCGCAGTCTCGGACCGGTTCAATGGGAACCCTGGATGCCGGTGATTTCCCGCACGGGATATCTGGGCCGGCTGCGTTCGGTGATCAATTCCCAGGAAGCCTGGGTGGAGTTGGTTTCTGCGCCTGATTTTGCCCTGGGCGTCGAGATCGAGCGCACCGGGCTGTTGGGAGTTTTGCGACCGCGCGGCAACCGGTTTATCGTCGAGTTGATCGGGCGCGATGAAGATGTGGTGGAGGGGGACGTCTTGATCACCTCGGGCATCGCTGAGATCCGCGAAATTCCCGGTGAAGAGCGCAGTGAGATCCTCACTCCCCGCGGCTTTCCCGTGGGCACCATCACCAGCGCCACGTCGCCTTCGGATCAGCTTTTCAAGGCGATCACCGTGGCGCCGGCAGCCTCGCTGGACCGTAACGAAACCGTATTTGTCGTGACCGCCCCGGACCCGGGGGGCGATCGCTGATGCGCAATTTTATCCGCACGACGATCACCTGGGTGGTGCTGGCCTTTGTGGGCGACACCATGTTGGGACCGCTCATCGATATCAAGGGAGTGGCGCCGGATTTTTCGGTCATCGCCCTGGTGGTATTGGCCATGGCCACCGGCGCGGGCCCGGCCACCGTCGGTGGGTTTTTATTGGGCCTGGTGCAGGATCTTTCCAATCCCACACTTTTGGGCTTGCAGGCGCTGATCAAATCCGGAGTGGGTTTCAGTGTGGGCTCGTTGCGAGGCCGGTTGGTGTATGGCGTGCCGTTGGTTGAGGGCCTGGTGGTTGTGATCGCGGTCTTCGCCCACGATTTTGTCTTTCTGCTGGTGCAAAGCACACTTTCGGATGAGCAATTTCTTTTGCCACTATTCACCCGCACCATCCCGGCGGCATTGTATTCCGGCCTGGTGGGCATTCCGGTGATTCGGTTGGCCGAACTCCTGGGCATCCTGCGACAGGAGGACTGACATGCCAGACCGGGCGTTTGCTCTGCGGGTGGGCCTGTTTCGGATGATCGTGATTGGGCTTTTCCTGATCCTGGTCGGCAACCTTTTCGTGATGATGGTGCCGCGGCATGGCTACTACAAGGACCAGGCCTTGGAGAACCGGCAGGTGCGGGTGCGGGTGCCGGCTCCGCGCGGTCGCATCTTTGACCGACACGGCACCCTGTTGGCTGACAACATGTACATCGCGGACATTGTGGTGCCACGCACTTCTCTGGGGACTGACGGGCCGGATTCGACCTTGTCCCGCTTGCTCACCTGGTTTGATCTGCCCGCCGAACAAACGATCGAACGATTGGCTGAGCAAAAGCGCCGCCGGCGGCCCATGGTCTTGGTACGGAACGCGAGCCTGGCTCAGATCACCGCCGTGGAAGAACGCGGCCGTGAATTGCCGGGGGTGAGAGTCGAGGCGCGTTCGCGACGGCGCTACCAGTTCGGCCCTTTGTTTGCCCACGTGATCGGCTATGTAGGCGAGGTGGCTCAGGCTGATCTCGATACCACCGGCGACTGGTCTGGCTATCGTTTGGGCGATGACATCGGCAAACAGGGCCTGGAATCATCTATGGAAACGGTGCTGCGCGGCGCCACGGGAATGAAACTCGCGGAAGTCAATGCCTCCGGGCGGGTGGTTGGGCGCGAGCCTGTTTGGCTGCGTGAAGTCGAATCCGGAAGCGATGTGACCTTGTCCATCTCGCTGCACTTGCAGGAAGTGATGGCCGCGGCGATTGGCGACCGGACCGCCTGCGGTGTCGCCATCTCGATCGCCACTGGAGATGTTCTGGCGGCCTTCAGCAACCCTTCTTTTGATCCGAACCTGATGACCGTCTCGATCAGTTCGGACCAGTGGCGAAAGCTGGTCGACGATCCGGCCAAGCCGTTTTTCAATCGGGTGGTGCAGGCCACGTATCCGCCTGCCTCTTTGTACAAGCCGGTGACAACCCTGGCGGGATTGTCCAACCAGTTGGTGGGCCGCGAAAGCGTGTTGGAACCCTGTCTGGGCGGATGGGAATTCGGCAATCGCTTTTTCCGCTGTTGGAAACACAGTGGGCACGGGGATGTGAACCACACCGAGGCCATCGTGCAGAGTTGTGATACTTTCTATTATCAATTGGCCTTGCGCTTGAATATCGACCAGATGGCGGCGGCGGCACGCAGCTTTGGGCTTGGCCGCACCTGCACCCGCTTGTTCAGTGATGAGGCGGCTGGCAACGTGCCTGATACCGAATGGTACGACCGCCGCTTTGGCGCGGGTAAGTGGACCCGCGGCGTCTTGCTGAACAATGCCATCGGTCAGGGCGAGTTGCTGGTGACACCAATCCAGATGGCCGTCTTGGCCGGCCGCCTGGCTTCGTCCGGGGCCATGCCCGATCCGGAATTTGTACTGATCCCACCGCAAGCGACGGCCCGGCCCGAACCCCTCGGGTACCGTGATGCGGACCTGGATTTTGTCCGGGCGGCATTGGTGGCAACGGTGGAGCGGGGCACGGGCAAGGCGGCGCGGCTGGATGGGATCGCGGTTGCGGGCAAGACCGGTACGGCTCAGAACCCCCATGGTGAGGACCACGCCTGGTTCATGTGTTATGCGCCGGCTGATAACCCGGAGGTTGCGATGGCTGTGATCGTCGAGAATGCCGGCAATGGCAGCACCGAGGCTGCGCCCGTGGCTGGCACGTGGTTGGAGGCCTATTTCATATCCACCGGATTGTTGGTACCACCGGTGATTGAAGAAGAAGAGGCGGGCTCATGAATTTGATGGGACTGCTTTTTCCATCGGGCGACCGCAGCATGTTTTTGGCCTGGTTCTTTCTGTGCCTGGGCAGCCTGGCGGTTCTTTGGTCAGTGACCGAACCCATCAGCGGACCTTATGAGCAGTTGGATCCCGGCGTGGCCAAGGCCGTTTTTATCAAACAGGCTGTTTGGGTGTTCATCGGCTATATCGGGTTGCTGATGGCCACCCGAGTGCCGTTGAGGTATCTGGACAACGTGGCGGTCCCTTTGTACCTGTTTTCGATATTGCTCTTGCTGCTGATCCTGGTGATTGGTGTGCGCATCGGGGGCGCCCAGCGCTGGCTCTCTTTGGGGCCACTGCGGTTGCAACCATCAGAACTGGCGAAGGTCACGTTTATTATCATGACCGCCAGTGTATTGGCC
>JADGEP010000261.1 GCA_016744275.1 Candidatus Krumholzibacteriia bacterium
AAGATGAAAATGCCCGTTTGGAAGTTCAGGGCGCCGTCGTAGTTGCTGGCCAGGCGCAGTTCCTGGGTGATCTGGTTCAGTTTGGGAATGGCGTCGGCAGATTCGGCGGGGAAGCGCCCGGCACCGAAGTCGTAAGTCGTGCCGCCATCGATGTCGCCACGGCTGTAGATCGTTCCCGATTCCAGGCCCGTGACTGAAGTCAGTATCAGGTCGCCCATGTCGTAGTCCATGGTCAACACGGCGCCGCGTTCGTTGACGGTCTGCTCGTTGCCGCCATCGACACCGATCTCGCCACGCTCGAAGTCGTCGCTGATCTCGTTGCTGCCCGATTCTACAATGTCGGCGCGGAAGAGGCGGGCGGTGCCGTCCAGGTCGCGCATGTGCAGGTTCAGCAGGGCGGTGAAGTTTTCACCCGGGGTCAGCAGGAACTGCAGGCGTCCGGCCACATCGGTGTAACCGCCGAGGGAATTCTCATCGCCGGTGTGGGTATTGTCGACCCAGTCGCTGCGATTCTGGAACAGGAACGAAGCGCGGGTCGCGAACAGGCCTTCGTTGACCTCGCCACCAACGGCGCCTTCGAACTGCATGGTGTTGTAGGTTCCGTAGGAGAAGCGGCCGTAGCCTTCATTCTCGAAGGAGGGCTTGCGGGATTCGAATTTCACGATGCCTGCGGGCGTATTGCGGCCAAAGAGCGTGCCTTGGGGGCCGCGCAGGACTTCGATCCGCTCCATGTCAAAGATGGGGTAGCCCTTCAGGATCGGGTTCTCGAGCACGACACCGTCGTACACCAGAGACACGGGCTGAGAGGCGTTGAGGTCAAAATCGGTGTTGCCCAGGCCGCGGATGTAGAAGCGGGGCAGCGTCCGGCCAAAGGAGGACTCAATGTGCAGGCTCGGCACCCGCGAGGACAGCAGGCGGATGTCCTGGCCACCGGAAGTGATGACATCCAGTTTTTCGTCGCTGAGAGTGGCGACTGATGAAGGCACATCGCGCAGGGATTGTTCTTTTTTCTGGGCGGTGACGACGACTTCTTCAAAAGTTTCGTCTTTGGCCGGCGCTTCACTTTGGGCGATAGCGGCTCCAGCCAACGAAAGCGTCAGGGCCACGACGGCCACCAAGCTTAGCCATTTCCTGAGGTCCAGCATTGCTTCATCCTCCTGGGTTTTTTCAGACGGTGACGAACTCCAGCGAGCGGAATCCTACCAGTGATTTAACCTGTTGTCTCGCATGAAAAGAGGCCGGCCGGATGAGACCCAAACTTGAGATTTGGGGAGCCAGGCGGCATGTTGGCGGCGGAAACCCAGAGGGATCATCCAGAGGACCCACGGCAAAGGCGAGGCAAACCGTGAATCAGCGCGCAGACGACCGCCCTTCATTTGAAGAGGTCTACATGAATTTCGCCCAGTTGATATCCGGGCGTTCGACCTGCAGCCGGTTGCAAGTGGGAACCGTGATCACCACCACGGACTACCGCAAGGTTCTGGCGGTGGGCTACAACGGCAATGCCTCGGGCCTGCCCGATGCCTGCGATCGCGACGAACCGGGCAATTGCGGCTGCCTGCACTCCGAAGAGAACGCGGCCATCAATTGCGACGCTCCGCGCCATACCGAAAAATACGTCTATGTGACCCACCTGCCGTGCACCGCCTGCGCCAAGCGCTTGATCAATCTGGGCAATGTGTTGGAGGTCGTCTACAAGGATGGGTACCGCAGTGAAGCCTCGGTGGAGTTGCTGCGCTCGGTGGGCATCAAGGTGCGCCAGTTCGCGCCTAGAACGTAGGATCTGACCGGAATTCCAGGCGTTCGCCCGTTTCGGGATGCTCAAACGCCAACCGCGCTGCGTGAAGTTTCAATTGGCCCGGCGCCGTTCCCGTACCGTACAACCGATCACCTACGATGGGGCACCCCAGCCCCTTCTCGTGGGCCGCGTGCAGTCGCAATTGATGGGTGCGTCCGGTCACTGGCGTGAACTCCACCCGCGTGTGGGATCCTTCGTGCCCCAGTCGGCGCCATCTGGTGAGGCCCAGCTTGCCGTGCTCCGGGTCGTACACCTGATGCGGGCGGTTTTCCGGATCCAACCGAAAGGCCAGCTCAATTTCGCCAGCCTCTTCGGCGATGAGGCCGTCCAGGACTGCGTGGTAGATTTTCCCGACAATACGCTGCTCAAATTGTTGCGCCAGATGGCGCCGGCTGGGCACGGTCAAAGCAAAAACCATCAGGCCCGAGGTGTCCATGTCCAGCCGGTGGACCGACGGGTGCTCCACGCAACCGGGAAACTGCGCCTTAACCCGGTTGACGACACAGTCCTGACTGTCGGATCCACGTCCCGGCACCGACAGCAATCCGCCGGGTTTGTTGATCACCACGACGGCGGAATCCTGATGCACAACCGTCAGGCTATTCATGAGCGGCTCCGCACAGCATAAAACCGAGCATGGGTTGGCATTTGTCGGCGCAGCTGCCGTAAAAGTGGCCTTGCTGGCGGGTTCCCGAACGGTTGGTGCGGCCCCAGTAGAATTCGGCCAGGCCCAGCGGCCGCAGATTCTGGCGGATGGCCTGGTTCAACAGTTTGGGGGCGCAGCAGTCGCCGGCGCCGGTGGGAATGCCGTTGGTGTGTTCGAAGAATGAGGCCAAAGGCCGGGTTTCGCCGCTGAAACCGACCACTTCGTAGAGGTCGTGAAGCTGTTTCATCAGGGACCGTGACAGAAGCCTGCGTTCCTGTTTCAGCCGGATCACATCGCCTCGACCGTCCTCGATATCACGGCCCAGCGCTTTGATCCGGCGATCGCCCGGGACCATGATCCGTTCATATTCGGCAACATCAAACAGGGGCGGCGCCCAGCCTTCCACCTGCCAGTGGGCGTTGTATTGGCAAGAGAACGCGCGCAATACGACGATCCGGCCCTGAGCGTCTTCACCGGCCAAAACACCAAACATCTGGCCCAGGGCTTCACTCTCGAGGTAGGCGGTGGAAAACTGAGGGTCGGCGGTGGAATTGCCGGTCAAATAGTCGATGCGTTGGGTATTGGCCAATTCCGCCATGAGTTCGCGGGCAGAGGTGATGGCGGCCTCAGGCCCCAACTGGTGCTGTGTTTGGCACTTGCGGCACCAACCGGATGAAATGGGAAAATCTGAGGCGGTCATGTTTCAATTCCGGTTGGGCGCCATCAATTCGCTACTTGAAAGGGAATGATACAATACGAACCGCTTCAGGGGAAATCGAGGGGTCAATGACAACCACCACATCGACCTAGAACGAACTGCGGTCGCATTTTCATTAAACTTTTGGCCCATACGGTCGACTTCCATAAGGGGGACCCATAAGAATTCACCTGAAATACTGGCGCCCTTGCCAATAAAAGGGCCGGATAAGGCACGATGACGACTCTCGGGCACAGATTGTGGCTGCACGCACTCCTGGTCGCTTTCCTGGCCGCTTGCATTCTATTGCAGGCGACACCGTCTGTCAGTGCTGGCAACAGTCTCCGGTTTCAGTCTCTGCAGATTGAAGATGGGCTGTCGCAGAGTTCGGTCTATGATTGCTTCCAGGACAGCCGCGGCTTTCTGTGGTTGGCCACTGAAGACGGCCTGAACCGTTACGATGGCTACGAGTTCAAGGTCTTTCGTTACGACCCCACGAATCAAAATTCGCTGAGTTACAGTTATGTTTCGCGCACCTGTGAAGACGACAACGGTGGCCTGTGGGTGGGAACTTTCGGCCAGGGCCTGAACCGCTACGACTACCGCAACGAACGCTTCAGCCATTTCAAACATTCGGCGACCGATCCCAACTCGATCAGCAACGACAATGTGAACGATGTGTACAAAGACGCCTCGGGCATGCTGTGGGTCGCGACTTCTCGGGGGCTCAATCTGCTCGACCCGGTCACGAAAAAGTTCGAGCACTTTTTCTGGTCGGAAAATAATGAAGGGCGCAATGACATTCGGGTCATCGAAGCCGGGCCGCAGGGAAAACTGTGGCTGGGCACCGGCGGCGCGGGGGTGGCGCTTTTTGATCCGGCGGACGGCACTTGTGAACGGTATGCGGGAATCCCGGACAGGCCCGGTTCCGGCGTGATCACCGCCTTGCTCGATCTTGGTGACCGGGGTTTGTGGGTGGGGACCGAACAGGGCTTGCACGCGTTGCCTCAGGGGGCCGTGCAGGTGGTGCCGGGCCCGCGATTCCAATCCGGCACATTCGATTTGGCCGCCGTCTCGGTGGCGGCCTTGGCCAAGGATCACCACGGCGATTTCTGGGTGGGCACCATTGCGGGGTTGGTCCAGGTGAATGGATTGAGCGGCGACTGCACGTTGCATGTATCAGAACCGTTCCGGTCAACGAGCCTGGCGGCCAATGAAGTCTCATCGCTGCTGTTGGATCGCTCTCATGTCTTGTGGGTGGGCACGCGCTACGGTATCAGTTTGCTGGATCTGGACAGCAAGCCGTTCAGGGGCTATGCCGCCAACCCCATCGACGATACCAGCCTGGCCGAGAACTACGTGCGCTGTTTTCTCGAAGATGACGACGGTGATTTGTGGGTAGGAGCATTTGGCGGCCTGGACCACTGGGATCGCCAATCCGACAAGTTCACCAACTATCAGGTGGAGACCGCCGGCCCTCATGAAATTGGTAAAAATCACCTGTATTCCCTGGCCCGGGCGCAGTCCGGTCTTCTATGGGTGGGGACGGCCGACGGAGCGTATTTGTTTGACCCGGCAACGGGTGAGTTTCGGCAGCAGGGCGAAGATCCGGGCATGCCTGGTGAGTTGACTTCCGAAACAGTGCGAGCCATCTGCATCGACCGGCGCGGCGACACCTGGTTCGGCACCTCGGACGGGCTGAACCGGCTCAACCGGGCCACGGGAGAACTGGAACAATACCTGCACAACCCCAATGCGCCGGCAACCAGCCTCTGCAACGACTTGGTCTACACGATGACCGAAGACTCCTTTGGCAATCTTTGGATTGGGACAATCTATGGACTCAGTCGCCTCTCGCCTGACCGGCGCCACTTCATCAACTACTATCCGGATGCGAACCTGCCTGGCAGCGTGAGTTCGGTTGAGGTCTTGGCCCTGTTGCCGGGTGCCGCTGGCGAGGTTTGGGTGGGCACATCTGCCGGCCTCAACAGATACGACAGCGCGACCGACAGTTTTGACCTCATTTCGGTGCGGCAGGGTCTGCCCAACGATACGATCTACGCCATCGTTGCCGACGACAACGGCCAGCTTTGGGTCAGTACGAATCACGGCCTGGCGCGGGTGGAACCGCGGACAAAAACGGTGCGTGCCTTCGATCACTACGACGGCCTCTTGAGCAACGAATTCAATCTTGGCGCGAGTATTGGACTGCAGTCCGGCGAGCTGGCATTTGGCAATATTAGGGGCTTCAATATTTTTAACCCGGATCGCATTAGCGACAACGACCTGGCTCCGGAATTGGCCTTCACCGACTTCAAACTGTTCAACCGCTCAGTGGCCATTGGTGACGACTCGCCGCTGACATCCCACGTCTCAACGGTTCGCGAGATCACCCTCTCGCATCAGGACTATGTTTTCTCTTTCGAATTTGCGGCGCTGCATTTCGCTATTCCTGAGAAAAATCGCTACGCCACCAAGCTCGAAGGGGTGGACGAAGAATGGGTGGATATCGGCACCAGGCGCATGGTGGCCTACAACAACTTGCCTCCCGGGGACTATGTGTTCCGGGTAAAGGCCGCCAACTGCGATGGCGCGTGGAACGAAGAAGGCATCTCGGTGAATCTGAGAATCACGCCTC
>JADGEP010000262.1 GCA_016744275.1 Candidatus Krumholzibacteriia bacterium
GTCAGGTCCAGTGACGGCAGGTGAAACGCGAACGTATTCCAGAACCCGCTGTGGCCCCAGGCCAAATGCCCCGCCATTTCGATCCGCATCAAGCCCAGACGGTAGCTCGAAGTGCCGCGATTAGTCATCTGGGTCAAAGAGTTGTTTTCTTTCAACACATTTCCGTTCAACAACTTGCGCATGAACCAGGCCAAGTCAGAAGCGTTGGTCAGAAGACCGCCCCCGCCGTGCAGGTCCAGGCCGGGGTGCCAGGAAGTCGTATCGTGAACGCCAAAATACTGGTGGGCGCGGGGGCCGGCATTCGCGGGTTTTTCTTGGTGCAATTCCCACCAGGTCGCGGACAAGCTCAAGGCCTCATAGTCCAATAATTCGTGCACGGCACTGCCCAGATCATCGCCCAACATATTCGTGATCACCAATCCCAGCAGAACGTAACCGGTGTCCGAATACACGAATTTCTCGCCCGGCAAACCCACCGGGTCGCCCCACTCGAGGCACAGCTGAATCTGTTCCGCAGCAGTCCAGGGGTGTTGGGGGTCATCCAGAATCATTTCGGCATACCGCGGGTCGGCCGGATGCTCGAACAACCCGCTGGTGTGGCTGAGAACCTGGGCGATGGTCATCGCTTCGAGGTCGTAGCCATCGGCTTCCAATTTTTTGATGTGCATCTTGGGCAGGTGCCAGGCCAGCGGATCATCCAGGCCCAGTTTGCCTTGCTCAACCAACCGCAAAATGCTGGCGGCAACGTAGGTCTTGGTATTGCTGGCGATACGGAAAGTGTGGCTGGGGCGCAAGGGTCCTGAGTCTTCTGCCCGGTCTTCGCGCCCGGCGGTGAGGGAAACGTCCCAACCGCGGGAAGGGCAGACAACATGCACCACGATGCCGGGCACCGACGGATTCTCAGCCAAGAAAGCATCGACGGTTTCCTGCAGCGGGTGCTCGGTCGCGAGGGATGGTCCGACCGGCAACAAGAGCAGACTCAACAGGACGATGAAACGTTTCATTTCCGGACCTCCGATCTGGTGTGAAATCCACAATGCTGTTATTCGCCGTAGCGTTCCGTGATTTCCCGAATTCCCCGATCACAAGCGGCGCAAAAAGGTTTCAACCCTTTGGTGAACATGATGCAGTCCAATTGCGAGCGGTACAGCCCTTGCGAAGCATATCCGGCGCCTTCAAAAATGCCCACGCGGTTCTGAGTCGCATTGCCCGCAAACCACCGATCGATTTTCTCCTGATTGGCCCTCGATAACTCTTCGCCCTGGGCGATGAGCGCGTCGACTTCGGCTTGAGGCTCGCCATCATTCATCATCTTTGCGATCTGTTCGTTGGTCTGGGCCCTGAGCACCTGGTAGGCCTCATCCATCTTGTCGAATTCGGCCTTGTTCCAATCGTTGGGCAAGGCGGCGCCCGGTGTGATCAGGTCGGCCCACTTCGGGTTCTGCGGATCGCCAAAGGCGGTGATGTTCCGCTCGTTGGGCTCCCGACCTTCCGGATAAAAATCGTTGTAGGCGGTGCTGGAGGAATAGTACTCGTCGGCCAGACCAGCGAAGCTGTGCCCAAATTCGTGCAGGAAGACGTACTCGCTCCATTGGTTGTCGCTGGTGAAGGTGCAGAACAGATTGTAAATGCCACCGCCGCCGTATCGTTCATGGTTGACCATGATGTACAACACGTCGTAGGGCACATGAGCCGCGACATCTCGGATGGCCCGGTTGTCTTCGGTCAGCAGATACCGCTCGCTGTCCAGGGAGTCAAAGGTGCAACCCAGGGAAGTATTGCGGTGAATTCCCCGGCTGGGTTCGTCGCATCCGCTCTCCTGCGAGGGCTTCAGCACGCCCCGATAGGCGAAGCGATCGGCCAGACTGCGGTAGGGATCCTGGCCCTGCATGGCGGCTGCGAAACGTTTGAAGTCCTTCTCAAATTTATCGACCTCGTGGGCCGTGTACCCGTCTCCCACAATGACGATATCCACCTGACCGTGTGGGGCGCCATTTTGAGGGTCTTCAAAAACGTGCACGTCTTCTTCCAGAGCATCCCGCCGGATGCGCCAATCGGCCGGATCGATTTCCAGGCGGTAGATTTCCGCCAGAGAGTTGTCCGCCTCGCGCACCGAAAGGGTGAACGCGACCGGGCGTTTGGGCAGGGGCATCAAGGCTGATTCGTGATAGGTGCGGCGCACGCCGTTGGCGGCCTTGGTGGTGGTTTTCCACTCGCCGTAGTAGGAGTCGAAACCGCGCGACCACAGCAGATCGCCACTCTCGGCGTCAAAAGCCTTGGCGTAGTACCGCCCAAGGTTCAATTCATCCACCAAGCGGGTGCGGCTGCCGGCCCAAGTGCCTTGGCGCCACATCTGGTCCAACGAGACGATTTCTTCGGTGGCGTCACCGGTGTGGAAATAGTCGATGCGCAGGGTCTCGTCATGAAAGTCATCCTGGAAAGTTGCTGCTGCGGCAGCGGAGGCCAATACGCAGAATGCGGTCAACAAAAGGACAATGCGGCGAAGGTTCAGGCGAATCATGTTGATCCTCTCCAGGGGTGGTCGTGGCTAGCGAAGGCTACCTGCTCAGGGGCCGGGCTTGTCCAAAGTGTTGCGCACCTTGGCGGCCAGGCCTTCCATGGTGAAGGGTTTGGCGATGAAATTGGTGTCTTCAGACAATACCCCATTTTTGGTCATCATGTTGGCCGTGTAGCCGGACATGTAGAGGCATTTGACACGTGGGCAGATTTCCTGCACCGCAACCGCAAGGTCCAGGCCACTCATATCGGGCAGGACAACATCGGTGCAAAGCAATGCGATATCCGCGGCGTATTCCCGCGCCAGGCCGATGGCATCGCCCGGTGAATGGGCGGGCAATACGGTGTAACCTTTTCGTTCCAATATTCTGGTGGTCAGCTTCAAAATCGAGGCCTCGTCTTCCACCAGGAGAACCGTTTCTGTGCCGCGCGCCGCTGATTGGATTTGTCGTTCCGGTCGTCTGATCGGCGATACGCCAACCTGGCGAGGCAGGTAGATCTTGAACACCGTGCCTTGGCCGGGTTCGCTATAGACATCAATGGAGCCGTGGTTCTGTTTGATGATGCCGTAGACCGTGGCCAGGCCGAGGCCGGTGCCGGCACCAAGCTCCTTGGTGGTGAAAAACGGTTCGTAAATCTTATCGAGAACGCCCACTTCCATACCGCACCCATTGTCGCTGATCGTCAATAACACGTATTGGCCGGGCGTGAACCCCAGATGGTGAGCGCTGAATTCCTTGTCCAGGGTGGTGTTGGTCGTTTCGATCGTAATCTGGCCCACACCTGAGATGGCATCCCGCGAATTGATGCACAGATTGACCAGAATCTGGTCCAACTGCGTCGGATCAAACATGACGGGCCAGAGGTCGCTTCCCGGTTCCCAGTGGAGGTCGATCTCTTCACCGATGAGCCGGCGAATCATGTTGAACATGCCGGCCAGGGTGTCATTCAAGTCGAGCACTTGCGGCGAGATCGTTTGTTTGCGGGCGAAGGCCAGCAATTGGCGGGTCAGGTCCGCCGAACGTTCGGCCGTCAACCGGATTTCCTGCAAATCTTCGTATATGACTTGGTCGGGTTCCAATTGCTCGAGGGCGATTTCCGCATGACCCAAAATGACATTCAGCATGTTGTTGAAGTCGTGGGCCACACCACCGGCCAAGCGCCCGATGGAGTCCATGCGTTGGCCCTGCCTGATCTGCTCTTCGAGCCGGACCTTGTCGGTGATGTCCTGAATGATACCGAACAAGGCGGTCGGCTTGCCTTCGTCGTTGAATCGCAGCCGCCCGAAGCCGTGCACCCATTTCTGTTGTCCTGAGGTCTGGTCAACGATGCTGTATTCTCGGTCGAAAGTGCGGTGGTGGGTGAGAATGTCATTCTGCAGGTATTCCAACATCGCGTCTCGAGAATCCGGGTGGACGATGTTCACCCATCCTGCGTAATTCCGCGTGTAGGCATCATCAATACCGAAAATCTTGTCCAGCTCCGATGAGTTTTCCCAGACCTCTGTTTCGATGTTGTAAAGATAACGTCCGAGTTTTGCTGCCGCTTGGGCTTCCAACAGGAGAGCTTGGCTTTCCTGCAACGCCGCTTCAGCCTGTTTCAATTCAGTGGTATTGACTGACAGTCCCATCAGGCCAATGACCTGGTTGTCCGCATCGCGCCGCGGCGTATACCAACTGCTGAAATGGATTCCGGCCACGACGTCTTCCGAGGTTACGGTTTCACCGGCGAAGGCCCGTTGCATTTTGGCGAGCATTTTTGGATTGTCGTTAAAAAGATCATACACGGATTTTCCAACCACTTCGCCGGGCTTCAGGCTCAGATGGGCCAACCCTTGGCCCTCGCTGAGTTGGAAGGTGCCGTCGGCGTCAATGATGAAGACGATTTCTTCGGAATGAGTCACCAGGGTGCGGAATTTTTCCTCGCTCTCCAGCACTTGCGCCTCGGTCCGGATGCGATCGGTGATGTCACGCACGATGCCCATCACGCATTCGACGTCATTGACGGTGATGATCTTGCCCAGAATCTCGGCGACAAATTCCGAACCGTCTTTACGTTGCAGCATGACCTGGAAGGGCCGTCCCTCACGGGTCGTCTTGGATCTTTCGAAGGAGGAATTATCCTGGTCCTTGGCTTTGACTTCAAAGACCGTCATTTGCAGCAGCTCGTCGCGGGAATACCCGATCATCTCGCAAAACGAGCGATTGACGTAGGTGTAGTTGCCGTCCGTATCGGCGATGGTGATGCCTTCACCGGCCTGATCGGAAATGGCCTCGAATTTGTCGCGGCTGGCGGCCAGTTCGGCTTCAGCCTCCCGCCGTTGGGAAATGTCCACCGTCACGCCAAGGGTGCCTACGACCTCCCCGGTTTTGTCACGGCGGGGATGAGTCGTCAACAAAGCCCGGAAAGGTTCTCCTGATTTACGATAGAGGGTTGTTTCACCGGAGAATCCGTAGTGTCCCATTCGCATGGAGTCCTGCACTTCGGAGAACCGTTCGACTTCGTCCGGATGGTGGAAAATGGAGACGTTTTGACCGATCACTTCATCTGCGTTGTAGCCGAATACTCTTTCGGCTCCGGAGTTGAAGCTCAAGATTTTGGTCTCGGCGCCGCCGAGGTCCGTGGTCAACAGCCCGATGCCTTCTGTATTGGCCAATATGGAATAGACTTCACGGCCGCGGTGGTCAACGGCCATTTCAAAGGGATGGTTGGCCTGCTTCAATGCGGCGCGAACCTGGCGGAGACGATTATTCAAAATAACGATGATAGTCAGGAGAATGATGAGCAGCAGAGCCAAGGCTGACAGCACGGGCAGGTCGTTAGAAAATGTTTCGAGCCAAGTCATAGAGTAAAATTCCCGGGTCAGGCGTAACTGACTAAAAATATACACGATACCAGACTGAAAATTCAACCGGTTAACTCTACAAAAGCGTGAAAAAACTAAACATCTGCTGTCAATTGCCGAAAAATCAATCAGGAGTTCCCGAGGCGGGATCCCCAATCTGCCGATGTCATAGGGAGACAGGACCACAAATGCACGCCGACACCAACGACCAAGTCCAATCGCCAGCGCCGGGACGACGCGGAGTCCATGGCTCTGATCGTCGGGATTTGGAACGACAATCCATGCGCAATTGGTACCTATTGGCCGCCATTTGTGCCATCAGCACGGTCGGATTGCTGGTTGCCGTCACGCCAAACCTGCAAGGACCCCTGCGCGAGTTTTGGCCCGGTGCCCGCACCGATGTGGCGT
>JADGEP010000263.1 GCA_016744275.1 Candidatus Krumholzibacteriia bacterium
TGGTTGAGCTCGAGGAAGAATACAGCGCCCACGAGCACGCCTTTTCGATCATCGAATTTGGCGGCGGATACCAGATCGCAACCAAGCCCGAGTTCTCGCCCATTGTCGAAAAAATGCTCAAGACCAGGCGCTTCACCCGGCTGTCCAAGGCGGGCCTCGAAGTCCTGGCGATCATCGCCTACAAGCAGCCATTGACGCGACTGGAAGTGGACGAGATTCGCGGCGTGAATAGCAGTGGGGCGATCAGTACCCTGACTGAGCGCAACCTGATCACGGTGGTGGGCCGCAGCCAGGCTGTGGGCAATCCGCTGTTGTACGGCACGACCCGGGAATTCCTGAATCATCTGGGCTTGCGTGGTTTGGGACAGTTGCCGGACTTGCCCGACCTGGAACAGGTCATGGACGACCGCGACGAATTGAAGGAATTTGCTTCACTGGTGGGCCGGGATGTATCGGACCAGGAGCTGGAAGACTACTTCACGGCGCCCGTCGCTTCAGACCTGGCTGAAGGCGAGAGCGCCAACGCAGAAACGTCCAGTGCAGAAACGTCCAGCGAAGAAGCATCCGCCCAAGGCGAAGCCGCTGCCGAAGAGTCTCATGATGAGGCGCCAGATGACGTTCCAGATGAGACGCCGGAGTCCAGTGAAGAACCGGCGGCTGAAAAACACGAGAACGCCGAGTAGCCATGAACAAGACGGGCGACACTCCTCATCCGGCAGGTTCCATGCGCCTCAACAAATGCCTGGCTCGCGCGGGCTTTGGCTCGCGCCGATCGGTGGAAGAACTGATCACCGCCGGACGCGTATCACTCAACGGTGAGATTGTCCGTGACATGGGCCGCCGGGTGGATCCGGAGACGGACATCCTCGAAGTCGATGGCCGTCCCGCCATGATGCCCACTGATTTTCGCGTCTACGCCTTCCACAAACCCCTGGATGTGGTTTCCACTTTGAAGGCCCAGGGCGGTCAACCGTCGCTTTTGCCGTACCGCCTGCAGGCTGATTTGCCCGAACGATTTATGCCGGTGGGGCGCCTTGACTCAGAGTCGACCGGGTTGCTCCTTTGGACAGACGATGGTCAATTGAATCAGGACCTGTGCCAGCCTTTGACCGGGCTGTGGAAGACCTACCAGATCGAGAGCACGGAAGACCTGTCGCCCACGCAGTTGAAAAACCTGACCACGGGCAAGGTGGAGATTGATGGCCGCAAGGTTCGTCCCTGCCGGCTTGAGCAGGCACCGGACGGCACGACGCGCGATTGGGTTATGCAAATTCACGAAGGCCGGCGGCGGCAGATTCGCCGCATGTTCCGCAAAGTGGGCGCACGAGTGAGGCGCCTGCACCGGACGGATGTTGGCCCCGTCGCCTTGGGCTTGCTGCGTCCCGGTGATTTTCGACGCCTCAGCCGTCAGGAAGTGGAAGCGCTGCGGAAGGCCGTGGCCCAGCCCGCAAAAAAAACGTCATCGCGTCGCCGATAATTTCGTTGTCGGTGTAGTCTTTGGGATAGATGTGTGAAAGAGTGAAGCCCCATGACGAAAAAAGCCCTGGATTTTCAAGCCTTGTTGCGCCCCGGTATCATCAAAACCCGTCCCTACAGTCCTGGCAAACCCGTGGCCGAAGTGCAGCGGGAGCTGGGCCTCGATTCCATCGTGAAATTGGCCAGCAATGAAAATCCGGAAGGCCCGTTGCCGGCCGTCCTGGAGGCCATCACCACCGCGGCCATGGAGATCAACCGCTACCCGGATGCCGCCTGTTATGAACTGACGCAATCGCTGGCCAAGCATTTGGATGTGAGCCCCAGCAGCTTGATTTTTGGCAACGGCAGCAACGAAGTCATTGATATTCTGATCCGGGCGCTGGTCAGCCCCGGGGAAAATGTCGTTTACAGCGAACACAGCTTCATCGTGTATGCCCTGGCAACACAGGTCCATTTTGAATCCGGCATTGCGGTCCCACTGACGACCGGTGATCGGCACGACTTGCCCGCCATGGCTGCGGCAGTCAATGACAAGACCAAGTTGGTGATCATCTGCAATCCGAACAATCCCACCGGCACCTACAATACCGTGGCGGAACTCGACACGTTCCTGGCCAGCATCCCTGACCAGGTGATCGTGGCGATGGATGAAGCCTATTACGAATACGTCACCGCCGATGATTATCCCCAGACGTTGGCCATGCTTTCTGCCCATCCCAATCTGGTGCTGTTGCGCACCTTCAGCAAGATCCACTCGTTGGCCGGATTGAGGGTGGGATATGGCGTGGGGCACCCCGACCTGATCGGGGAATTGCACAAGACCCGTGAACCGTTCAATGTGAATATGCTGAGCCAGGCGGCGGGCATTGCCTGCCTGGAGAATTGGCACGAAGTGGCCGGACGCCGGGACCGCAATCGGGCCGAATTGGATCGCATGGTGATCGAGCTGGAGACCCTTGGCCTGGAAACCGTGCCCAGTGAAACCAACTTTATTCTCGTCCGGGGCCAGGTGAATGCCGGCCAACTCGCGGCAGATTTATTGCAAAAAGGCGTCATCGTGCGCCCCATGCATGCCTTTGGTCTCGGCGACGGCGCCATGCGCATCAGCATCGGTTTGCCCGCAGAAAACAACCGTTGTCTTGAGGCCCTCAAGGAGATCCTGAACTGATGACCGCTCCCCAACGCGACAAATTGCCGGCCGGTGAGGCCGGCACCACGCCTTTGGTTTCTCGCCAACCGGGCCAGGCGACCACCGTGGTTTCCGCGGGCTCGGTGCAGTTTGGGGCCGAGAAGGTCGTGGTCATTGGCGGTCCCTGTGCCGTTGAAAATACCGACCAGATCACCTCCATCGCCCGTCAAGTCGCCACCGCTGGTGGTTCCATGTTGCGCGGTGGCGCCTGGAAGCCCCGCACCAGCCCGTATGCCTTTCAAGGGCTGGGACGCGATGGCCTGGCTTTGCTGGCTCAGGCCCGGCAGGCTTCGGGATTGCCTTTTGTGACCGAGGTTCTGGATCCGCGCGACGTGATGGCGGTGGCCGAAGTGGCGGACATGTTGCAAATCGGCAGCCGCAGCGTGCAAAACTTTCCGCTGTTGCGCGAAGTGGGGGCCAGCGGCAAACCGGTTCTGCTCAAACGTGGCATGATGCCCACCATCGACGAATGGCTCAACGCCGCGGAATACATCATGGCCGCCGGTGGCAGTGATGTTGTCTTCTGCGAACGGGGCATCCGCACTTTCGAAACCGCCTTGCGCAATACGCTGGATCTCGGTGCGATCGCGGTGTTGCGTGAGCGCACCCACTTGCCCGTCATCGTTGACCCCAGTCATGCAGCTGGCTCGCGGCGGTATGTGACGACTTTGGCCCGCGCCGCAGTGGCCGCCGGTGCAGATGGCTTGTTGGTGGAAACCCACAACGACCCCGGCAATGCCCTCAGTGATGCGGACCAGAGCTTGACGCCTGAAGAATTTGCCGAATTGACCACATCTTGCCGCGCCATTGCCCGGGCCATCGGGCGGGATTTGTAACATGACCGCTTATCGACCCGCAGACCTGCCCGACTATGATCCGGACCTCTTGCCCGGTGATGCCGTCATCGCCATCGACGGGCCGGCCGGAAGTGGCAAGTCCACCACCGCCAGATTTCTCGCCGACCGTTTCGGCCTGTTGTACATCGACACCGGGGCCATGTACCGGGCGCTGACACAGGCCAGTCTCAGCGAAGGTGTCTCTGCGGACGACGAAGCTGCCCTGGTGGCGTTGCTGGCGCCGGCAACTTTGGAATTGCGGCCGGCCAAAGGCGAAGTCACCGTCCTGTGGAATGGCCATGATGTGTCTCAGGCCATCCGCACCCCGGAAGTGGAGGCCTTGGTTTCGCAGGTTGCCAGCCATCCGGCCGTGCGCCAGGAAATGGTTTCGCGCCAACAGGCCATGGGTCGCCAAGGTGGTGTTGTCATGGAAGGTCGGGACATTGGCAGCGTGGTGTTTCCTTTGGCGACGGCCAAGATATTTCTCTCCGCTTCATTGGAAGCCCGGGTGGATCGGCGTTTCCGCCAGTACAAACAGCGCGGCCGGGATATCAACCGCGAAGAACTGACCCGTGATCTGGCGGACCGTGACCGGCAGGACAGCCAACGGGAAGTCAGCCCACTGCAGATCAGCCCGGATGCCATCGTCATCGACAGCAGTGAATTGAATCTCGACCAGCAGAATGAGACCTGCGCCCGGGCCTGCCTGGTCAATCCCACTCTGGATCTTGAGCTGGACACGGACCTGCACAAGGCCACCCGCGAAATCCCGATGCACTATCGATTTGCCTATTTTGTCTTCCGTGGATTGGCCCGTTTTTTCGGCTTGCGCCAATACGGCAACGAAGACGGAGCCCTGCCCCGGGGGTGCATCGCGGCGGTCAATCACATCAGCATGTGGGATCCGCCCTTGGTGGGGGCAACCTTCCACCGATTCCGAGTGCACACGCTGGCCAAGGCTGAGTTGTTCAAATTCTGGCCCGTCAGATCACTTTTTCGGTGGATTGACAGCATCCCGATCAATCGCAAAGGGTTTGATGCCAAGGCGTTTGCCGAGGCCAAAGCAGCCCTGGATGATGGTGAAACCCTATTGATTTTTCCCGAAGGCACCCGGCGGGCTATTGGCCATCCGGGCCCGGTGCGCAATGGACTGGGCATTGTGGTTCAGGCCACCCAGGCGCCTATGGTGCCGATTTTTATCCGGGGCAGCTATGGTAAACAACCGGGTGGCAGTCGTTTATCGCCCTGCGAGGTCACCTTTGGGCCGGTTATGCGCTGGCACGGCTTAGACACATTACTGACAGAAATCGATGCTAAAGAGGCCAGCCGTGTCATTGGACAGCTGTGTGAGAGAGCATTTTACGAGCTGCAGGCCCGGTCTTTCGAACGTTTTCCCCAGACCAATTTTGAACGGGAACTGGGAGAGATTCAGATTGAAAAATTTGCTGCCCGACAACGCAAGGTCTTCCGCTCCTAAGTCCCTTCAGTCATTTGCCAAACCGGCATTTTAGACCGTTCAGGATCCTTGCAAAAGAACATCCGATCGCATATATTGTCCCAGCTTACCGGACCATGTGGCCCGGTGCATTCATATGTCACTAGGAGGCAATCTTTCATGACCAACCCCAATTCCACGCCGGACGAGTCCCAGCCTGAAGAGGCCAAGGACCAGACCGTCCAGCCGGATGCCGCGCCCGAGAAGGCCGCTCCTGCGGACGCTCGCCGCTTTGATGACGACGAAGACGAAGGCCGCCATGCCGCGGCTGAAGTCCTGCCGACACCAGCAGCTCCCAAGCTCAGTACCGCTTACGAAGAAGAAAGCATCGTCAACTACGATTACCTCGAAGAAGAGGGTAAAGCTGACGACCTTTCCTACGACGAAATGCTGGCGCTGATCAACCAGTACGAAGAGACTCTGACTGACATTCAAGAGGGTCAGATTCTCGAAGGCACCGTTATTGAGGTGCGCGAAAATGAAGTTCTGCTGAACATCGGCTTCAAGAGTGAAGGCGTGATCAACCTGGACGAGTTTGGCTCGACCCCGGTTGCCGTCGACGACGTATTCGACGTTTTCCTGGAAAAACTGGAAAACCTGGATGGTCTGGTTGTGCTCTCCAAAGAGCGTGCCGATTTCCTGAAGGTCTGGGACCGCATCAAGCTGGCGCACGAAGCCGGCGATGTTGTCACCGGTGCCGTCGACCGTCGCATCAAGGGTGGATTGGTAGTCAAGCTGTGGGGTGTGGATACGTTCCTGCCCGGCAG
>JADGEP010000264.1 GCA_016744275.1 Candidatus Krumholzibacteriia bacterium
GGTGACTTGTGCCATGAGATGAACCGGACCAGGCCGGAGCAAAGAAACAAAAATGCCGGTGTTCGTCAACCAGACACGACAACGCCCGTCCGGACGGCGGGTTCCCATCCGGAATCACGACTCTGCAGTGTAAGCGGAAATGCCGTGCGGGACCAGCCGGAATCCGCCGCCGGCGCCGCAATGCGGGGCAAAAAAAAGCGGCCCGGGAGAATCAGACTCCCGCGCCGCCAAACAATACCCGACGCAGGTTACACACCCACCACTTCAGCCGTGATGCCCAGATCCCGAACCATGCCGGCGATTTCACCGGCATAGACCGGATTCATCACCAGGACCAATTGGATGTTGGCTTCAGGTAAATCCATGGGACCGGCAACACGGTGCCCGGTGCCAGCGACGTGCAGGCCGCGTTTTTCAGGATTGATGTCGACCGGAACGCAAAGATCAGCGTCTTCGCCCATCAGGTTCAGGAACGTTACACCCTTGGAGCCCGTGCCCCAAATGGCTACCTGTCCTCCGGCGGCGCGCACCCTGGCAAATTCCGTTTTCCAATGGGCCAACAGATCGCCCACCTGGCGGGAAAGACCGCGGGCCAATTCCGTCAGTTCAGCCGCCGGAGGCACCGCCGAAATATCAGGCGCGCCACTGGTTTTGCCGTTGGCACTGGCTTCAATGCAAAGGAACTGGCCATCAAAAGTTTCCCATGTGCGCGAAACACCGAGGCCCGCCTTTTCAAAGCAGGCTTTCAGGCTGGTCCCGCAAAAGTAGCTGACGTGTTCGTAGATAAAATCCCACACACCACCGTCGCGCAGGCTGTATAGAGAATTGGGCATCTCAAAGAACAGGGTCGCGTTGGTATCGGCAGGCAAGGCTTTGCGCACCGACTCCATGAACGGCACCGGTGTGTCGATGTGTTCCAAGGCATGACGACAGCATACCAAGTCAGCCGCCTGGGCCAATGGCCGCACGCCAAAATACTCGCCATGGATGGCGATGTTCTCGGCGATTTGTTCACCCCGGAAACTCGGATCAAAGCCGCTGCCGGTGCACCCTTCATCCACACACATCAGTTTCAAAAAGTCGCCCTGACCACAGGCGATTTCCACAACGTGGGCGCCTTTCAAGTCATGGCGGTTGCGCAAATCAGCAGCCAACTCTTCGGCATACTGCTGGAATCGCGGTGAGTGGTGCAGCGAGTTTTCATAACCCTCGGCATAACGCACCAACTCGGGATCAAACCCCAGATTGAATACGTGGCCACATTCACTGCAGATGCCCAGGTCCAGATCGCCGCGTGGGGCGGCCTGGGCCTTGTCCGCTGACTCCCACAAAACATTGCAGAAAACCGGCACTTCAGGCAGGCGCAAAAATTTCTCGACTTGATCTGACCCACAGGCCAGGCAGTTTACAGCGTCCACGTTTTTCAACTTTTCTTCAGGGTTTCCAGGCCATCATCCACCGCGAAGATCTCGGGGTGCAGGCCACGTTTTTCCAGATCCGCCGCGATCTCATCCTTGTAGATGGGATTCATGACGATCACCGCGTCGGGTTTCATTTCCACCAGGTCATCCGGGCCAAAAATCTGGTGCCCGGTGCCCGGCATGAAGTAGCCCTGGCGATGAGGATTGATATCAACGGCACCGGCGATTTCATCGGTCAGGCCCAGGGTCGTCAGGAACGACACGCCCTTGGAACCCGAGCCCCAAATGACGGTGCGTTTGCCCGCGCTGTGCAAGGCGTCCAGGCGCGTGCGCCAGAACTCCAACTGCTTGCCAAACATGGCAGGAAATTCGGCCACCCAACGTTTCAGATCATCCAGCTGGCCTTCGGGGATATCCGGCCTCACGCCGGTATCCTCGGTGGTCGCGGCGATCGTCAGGTACTGGTCGCCATACTCGACGCCCACTTCGGTGGGGAAGAAGCCGGCCTTCAGGAAGACCTTGTTCAGCGAGTAGGGGCTGAAATAATTGCAATGCTCGTAATACACATCTTCGAAGGCGCACTCGGTGAGAATGCGTTTGGCCTCGGGAATCATGAAGAAGATCTCGGCCGAACGGTCGCCCTGAGCCTTGCGTGTCATGGTCACGAAGTCGAGAGTCGCCGGGATATGCTCAAGGGTCATCTTGCAGCAGACGAAATCGGCCGCGGTGTCGGTGCATTTTTCGGTGTAAAAATCGGCCACGAAGCGCACGTTCTCCCCAGGTGCCGGAGCATGGCGGTCAGCCCGGTAGCCCGGATCAAAACCCACGCCGCGGTTGAGGCCGTCTTCGCACAGCAACAGAAGGAACTCGCCCTTGCCGCAACCGATTTCCAGCACGTCGCGGTCCTTCAGATTGAAGCGCTCGATCATGCGGTCGGCCAAGGCGCGGTGAAACCGCTGGAAGGTGGGCGAAAAGCCCTGCGTCTCTTCGTAACGCCCCGAGTACTCGGTCAACTTGGCGTCGAAGCTGGTATTGCCCACAAAGCCACACTCGCTGCAAAAGCCCAGCGTGATGTCGCCTTTGGGATAGGACACCGCTTCTTCACGGCTTTCCAGCAGGATGCAACTGTTGGTCGGCACATTGCGGGCCACATGGAAAATATCCATGGTCCCGGTTTGACAGTTGGGACAGATGCCCGCGTCGCGATTCGCATTCATGAACTAAACTTCCTTTAATCAGACGATGTGCGGCGTCGGCACGGGAATGATGAACTTGCCACCCGCGTCGCGGAAGGCCTGCTCCTGAGCCAGGATCTCGGTCTCCAGATTCCAGGGCAATAGCAGCACGTAATCCGGCCGCTCTTCCTGAATCTTCTCAGCCGCCACGATGGGGACTTTCTGTCCCGGCATGTAACGGCCCTGCTTGTGCACGTTCTTGTCGGCCACAAAGTCCAGGACGTCCGCGCCGATACCAACGTAGTTGATCATCGTGCTGCCCTTGGCCGCAGCGCCGTAAGCGGCGATGCTTTTGCCTTCGGCCTTCAGCCCACCGAGCATTTCCAGCAGGTCGGTCTTCAGCGTTTCCACCCGGTGGCGGAACTCGCGGTAATAATCAATGCGATCGAGGCCCAGTTCTTTTTCTTCGGCCAGCAAATCGGTCACGCTGGCCATGGGCGCGTCCTTCTTCTCGATGAACAGTCGCAGCGAGCCGCCGTGAATGGGCAGGCGCCAGCAGTCGTTCAGGAACAGTCCGTGGCGGCGCAACAGGTGGTCCACCGCCGTGACCGAGAAGTAGCACAGGTGCTCATGGTAAATCGTATCAAATTCGCAATGGTCGATCAGGTCCCGCACGTAAGGGAATTCGATGACCGCCATGCCGTCGTCCTTCAACAGCGCCGCCACCCCGGCGACAAAGCCGTTGGTATCGGCCACATGGGCCAGCACGTTGTTGGCGTGAATCACATCGGCCTGCCTGCCTTCGGCGGCCAGCTTGGTGGCGACCTTCAGGCCAAAGAACTCGGCCATGCTGGGCACGCCGATTTTTTCGGCCGCTTCACACAGCGCCGGCACGGGGTCGATGCCCAGCACCGACACACCGTTGTCCACGTAGTTTTTCAGCAGGTAGCCGTCGTTGCTGGCCAACTCGATGACAAAGCTGTCGTCGTTCAGGCCACGCCGCTCGATGATTTCCAATACGTTCTTTTTCGAGTGCTCCAACAGATACTTCGAGAAGGACGAGAAGTAGGGGTAGTCCTCGTCAAAGAGCACGGCCGGATCGACCGTCTCCATGATTTGCACCAACGAACACTTGGGGCAGAACACCGCTTCAAGGGGAAACGTGGGTTCGGCTTCGTGCAACTGGTTTTCGTACGGCATGCGGTCGGCCAGGGCGGTCGTGCCCAGGTCCAGGACCGAGTCCAATTCCGTATGGCCGCAGCTGCGGCAAATCGCGTCGGGTCGGCTCATCTTGAAGTCTCTCCCATTTTCGATTGGCTATGTTATAAGCGGCCTAGGACCAACGCAGAGTGTTGTCCAGGCGGCCGCTGTCCAGAAGCTGTTTCACGTGGCCAATGCGCTTGAAGCGCGGGCCTTCGAAGTCGTCCAAAGTCAGGCCCACCCGCTGGTAGGCTTCCAACAATTGCTCCACCCCGCGGCGTACCGTCCACTGGGGCTTGAAACCATGCACGGTGCGCGAAAGCAGGTTGCAATCCACGCGATAGCAGCGCAGATCCGGCTCGGCGCCTTCGGCAAAGCCGATTTCACAATTCGGCACCACGTCGTGCACGATTTCCGCCACTTCGCGAATGATGTAGTTCTCGGTGGTCGTGCCCACATTGAAGGCGCGGCCATGCACAATCTCGCGGTCTTCTTCCATGATCGCGATGTAGGCCCGGGCGATGTCTTCCACATGCACCAACGGGCGCCACGGCGAACCGTCGCTCTTGAGGTGCACTTCGCCGGTGCAAAAGGCCCAAGCCGTCAGGTTGTTGACCACCAGATCAAACCGGATGCGCGGCGACATCCCATAGGCCGTCGAGGCCCGCAGGAAAGTCGGGCTGAAGCTGTCGTCCGCCATCGGGCCCACGCTGCCTTCAACGGCAACCTTGGAAACACCGTAGGGCGTGACGGGATTGAAGCTGGCGTTTTCGTCGAGGAAATCCTGGCCACCGCCGCCGTAGTTGCTGCAGCTGCTGGCAAAGAGAAAGCGCTCCACGCCGGCCTCTTTGGCCAGCTTGGCAATGCGCACCGAACCCTGGTGGTTGATGTCCTCGGTCAGGTTGGGGTTGTAGTCCCCCAACGGATCGTTGGACAATCCGGCCAGATGGATGATGGCATCGTAACCTTTGACGACGTCGATCTCGATATCGCGCACGTCGCCGATCACTTCCGGAATCGTCGCCAATTCTCCATCGAAGGAGCAGGCCCGGAACAGGTCGGTATCGAAGCCGTGGACTTCATGATCGCGGGCCAACAACATGGGCACCAGCACACTGCCGATGTATCCCCGATGGCCTGTCACTAAAACTTTCATTCGCGTTCACCTCGGTTGAACAATTACCAGCATTTCCAGGGCGGGTTGCCGCTGTCCCAGAGCTTCTGGAGGATGTGTTTTTCCCGCAGCGTATCCATGCACTGCCAGAATGTTTCGTGCTTGTAGGCCATCAACTGGTTGTCGTTGGCCAGGCCCACCATGGGGGCCTGTTCGAACATGGTCGGGTCGCCTTCGATGCGGTCGAGCACCGCTTGCTCCAGGACAAAGAACGCGCCGTTGATCCAGCCTTCAGCCGTCTGGGGTTTCTCGGTGAAACACTTCACCGCGTCGCCCTCAAATTCGATATGGCCATAACGGGCCGGCGGGCGGGCAGCCGTCAAGGTCGCCTCTTTCCCGTGATTCTTGTGGAAGGCATACAAATCATTGAGATTCACGTCAGACAGGCCGTCGCCCCAGGTCAGCATGAAGGTCTCGTTTCCGATGTACTCTTTGAGCCGCTTGACGCGACCACCGGTTCCGGTGCTCTGGCCGGTGTCGATGAGCTGGACGCGCCAGTCTTCGATCTCCTCGGGGGTCTCATGCTCGACCGTGCCGCTCTGGGTGTGGACGGTCAGGTTGGCGCTCAACGGCGCGTAGTTGATCATCCAATCCTTGATGCACTCGCCCTTGTAGCCAAGGGCGATCACGAAGTCGCTAAAACCCTGGGCGGCGTAGCCCTTCATGATGTGCCAGAGGATGGGTCGACCGCCGACTTCCACCATGGGTTTGGGCTTAGATACGGTCTCTTCGGAGAGTCGAGAACCGACGCCGCCAGCGAGGATGGCAACCTTCATGGGATTAGGC